>JBBRDU010000011.1:0-55262 GCA_038203615.1 Chthoniobacterales bacterium | reverse complement strand
CGGAACGCCACCGGGCTCTGTCGTGAACGTCGCACTCATCGCTCTGATGGTTTTCGGTCTAGTGCTGTCAATATTGAAGCGACGTCAACAAGCCTAACCAGGCGATGCAGCCAACCGCTGGCCGGCGTACGCTCAAGATTTCCATGACTCCAACCTCACATTCCGCTGCCATGCGCGTTCTCGCCAGCGGTGGCTGAGCTTACTCTCGTTAGATGTATGCGCGTCACTAGCCTGTTGCTTGCGTTTATCGGCGCACTTCTCGCGTGCATTGACGCATCACACTTTGCTGCTGGCTTCACGCCGGACGGTACTCGATTGGGCCTCGGCCATCACTCGTGGATATGGTGGCATCTCGGTCAAGTTGGTTTCGCATTGATTACCGTCGCGTTCTTGGTTGAGCTTGTGCAGCATTTTCGCAGCAGAAAGGAGCCGAATGGGACTAAGGCATGAGCGCGTGGACTCTGTTGCTATATTCTACATCTAACCGCTCGCAGAGAAGTCATTCGCTCAATGTGAAACCCGGCTTTTGACCCAATATCGCGCCGTCGTTAGGAGGAAGGAGAAAAAGCTTCCCAATTCAGAATTATAGTCAATACTTCCTCCTAGTTAAAAACATCTGGATGGGCATAAGATGCGTTTCCCGGTACCTTCTTCCCTTTTTTTCAGACCTGCTGTCACAGGGTTAACCACCGGGAGAAAGAAGGAAGGTTTAACAGAGCTATGAAACCAACTCTCATATCGCACTCTAAAATCATACTCGTCGTTGCCGTAATCGCGTTTTCGGCGACGGCGCATGTTGCCTTTGCAAAACCATCGCTTTCAATCAATCAAGCGGTGGCGGATTTTAGCGCTAACACGTTGACGATTACGGGGAGCAATTTGACCGGGGCAACGGTGACCCTCGACGGCATCAATCTCGTGGTGACCTCATCGAGCGCCACGTTAATCGTCGCGACGCTGCCCGCCGGAATCACGGCTGGTTCATATCATCTTGTCGTCACGGGCCGGCAGAACTCAGCGGGTCTTGATGTAACGCTTGGTACGACTGGACCGAAAGGAGCGACCGGTGCGACGGGCCCAACTGGTGCAACGGGCCCAACTGGTGCGATCGGCGAGAAGGGTGCAACCGGAGCGTCCGGACCCACTGGCGCAGCGGGAACTAACGGAACTAACGGAGCGACTGGTGCGACTGGCCCAACTGGCACTGCGGGAACCAATGGAACAAACGGAACAAACGGAGCGACTGGTGCGACTGGACCCAAGGGCGATCAAGGTATTGCAGGTGCGACCGGCGCGACCGGACCCGCTGGTTCAGCTGACCCCAATGAAGGCGACCGGGGTAACGGCAACACGGCTGAGGGTTTTGACGCCCTCTTCAGCAACACAACCGGCGTGAGCAACACGGCCAATGGTTCTCAAGCGCTCTCTAGCAACACAACCGGCTTCGCCAACACGGCCACCGGTGATTCTGCGCTCGTTAGCAACACAACCGGCAGCTTCAACACGACCACCGGTCTGGAAGCGCTCCTTAGCAACACAACCGGCAGCTTCAACACGGCCACCGGTCTGCAAGCGCTCTTATTTAACACAACCGGCAACAACAACACGGCCCATGGGACTAATGCGCTTCGAAGCAACACAACCGGCACGAACAACACGGCCACCGGTGATTCTGCGCTCGTTAGCAACACAACCGGCAGCTTCAACATCGCAGTAGGCGTTAATGCCGGTATCAGTCTCACCACTGGCAATAGCAACATCGACATCGGCAGCTTCGGTGTGGTTGCCGAGGCTAATACCATCCGCATCGGTACCACAGGAACGCACACCGCCACATTTATCGCTGGCATCAGTGGAGCAGCGGTTGCAGGCACAACAGTTGTGGTAGACGCCAACGGCCAACTTGGTGTGTCAGTCTCCTCGGAGCGTTTCAAGGACGAGATCAAACCTATGGATAAGGCAAGCGAAGCAATTCTCTCGCTGCAACCAGTGACCTTTCGCTACAAGCAGAAGATTGATCCCAAGGGCGTCCCGCAATTCGGCCTCATCGCCGAGGAGGTGGAAAAGGTGAACCCCGATCTAGTGGCTCGCGACGCCGAAGGGAAAGTCTATACGGTGCGCTACGAAGCGGTGAACGCCATGTTGCTAAATGAGTTCCTCAAACAGCACCGCAAGGTCGAGGAACAGGAAGCGACTATTACAGAACTAAAGTCTACGGTGGCACAGCAGCAGACAGGAATGAAAGCTCTCACTGCGCAACTGAAAGAACAGGCGGGGTTGATCCGGAAAGTGAGCGACAAGGTGGAAATGAACAAACCTGCTCCGCGAACGGTCGACAACAATCAGTAAAATCTAACAAGCAGGAGCATTTCACAATCAGCCGTCACGCTTAAACCCGCGTGGCGGCTTTTTGTTTGGCGCCCATACTCTAACCAAGCCTTTGGAATCGGATAGCTCCCAACCCGTTTTCCTGTCTTCACGTCCAACCCACGGCAAGGTTGGTTCGTGCATCCTTAGTATCCGGAAGTCACACTGGAGCTGAAATGGGACGGTATTCGGGCTATCAAAGTGCCAATCTCGAAGTTTTTGGAATTGCCTCGGTTGCGCCCAAGCCTAACAATCCTTTAATGAGGTTCGTTGCTGCAACAACAAATGGAATTATAGTTTATGAAACAGTTCAGTGAATTTGCTACGCTCGCTCCCGCCAGCGGTGTCTGAGCTTGTGTCTCGTTAGATTGAAGTCACCATGTCTAGACAATTCATCTACTCATTCATGTTCGTGCTCGCGCCGTGCCTGGTTTTTGAGCCACCGCTCTGCTCCCAGGTCACGAACTCAGAGCAACGCCCCGAATTCGATCACGTTACGCTGCATGTGCGGGATCTAGAGGGAAGCGCAGCTTTTTATCGGGACACCGTCGGATTGGAGCAGATTTCCGATCCGTTCAGAGATGGAAAACACGTGTTTTTTCGTCTTAGCGCACATACACAATTGCATCTTGTCCCAGGCGCCAAAAGCGGGATGCAGCACGATGACGATGTGCACTTTGCCCTCCGCGTGCAGTCAGTGGCGTCGTTTTGTACGCTGCTTGAGCGGAAGCAGATCAAGTATGTCGGTTCGAATAATGAGCGAGGAGTAGTTACGACTCGTCCAGACGGGATTAAGCAGATATACTTTCAAGACCCGGATGGGTATTGGGTTGAAGTGAACGACAGTCGCCTCTGATGCGAGAAGATAGGACATCTCTAACCGCCTAACCATGCGCTGCAGCCAACCGCTGGCCGTCGCTGGCCGGGTGTTGACGACACTTGTGAAAGCGTTCTAAGCCGTCCCAGTCCGATCGCACATCGGGTCGCGCTCGGCGGTCCGCGATCCGCGCAAGGTCAATCGTCGCCATCGAAGCCAAACGGTGGCGTCAACCCGGTGTAGTCGCCGATTTGCTTGGCGTCGTAGGGCGAGTTAAGTCCCCCGCCGCCGACGTTGTGCGCATTGTAGCCGAGCGAGTTAATCTTGCCGAAGGTGCGGACGATCTGTTTGTCGTGGTTCACCTCGATGACGCGGTGGTTGTATTGATCACTGATCAGCGTATGGCCGTTGCGCAGCCGAACGGCGCGCGCGTATCGTGCGCGGTCTATCTTTTGTTAGGCCTATGAAAACGCTCATCGCATTATTAGCGCTACTATGCTCATCGGCATATGCCGATATGTCGGAGTATCTTGAGTCGCCGTATGTCGAAGCCTCTGACGAAGGCCAGGCGCATTACACGGTCATTCAGCAGAAATGTGGTTCAGGTTGCACCGATTGCGCATTGTTGTTCATCTCGTACAACGGCGTTCGTATGATCGAGCGCTCTTTGTCAGACAAGGTAGCGCACGATCTATTCCCTCACATGACGCGTGGCGGCGCAGAAGCGTATGCTCATTTCGGCGTCGGGTTTGACGCTTGGGACATTCCCCACAGCAAGCTTCACCTGAAAGCCTATGGAAACCAAGCCATGCACCACGATCCGCCAGACTTTGAGCGGAGGGTGGTCTATGATCTAGCGACGCACCAAGTCGCGTTCGAGAAGTGAATAGGCCTAACCAGGCGATGCAGCGAACCGCGCCCCGCTCCGATGCGTAACTTTAGCGTAGCTAGTTCGTCCAGCTTGCGGTCACGCGCGCTCTCGGGCGCGGTCGCTGATCTTGTGTTTCGTTAGGCCTGCGACACGTTTCCATGATCCACAGCTTTATTATGGGATAACAGATAGGGGTCAGTCAACATATCTTGACAGACCGAAGAGGTCAGAGCGGGATCGATCCTTGTCGACTAGTTGTCGTCGTGCAATGTCGAGTGTTGAACCGGGACGTCGCCCTGGTGAGCGCGCTGCCAAGCCCAAGCCTGGTCGGCGGCCTGTTGGCGTTGGCCCATCGACATGCTCAACCATGCTTGTCTGACCGATTGCGGTGTCGCCGCATCTTTCTGCCCGTCGCTCATTTCAGCCCACTTTTCCCGGCGTTGTTCCAACTGATTTTCCGGTCCAGTAGACAGATATTTATAGCTCGCATAGATGTCCCACCACATTTGCTCTGGCATTGGCTGTGCGGCGTTGGCGAGGGAACAGGCAACGACCACAGTTAACACGATGAAACACGTTTTGATCTTCATAATGCGCGATTTTCTTACAACGTCGTTCGCAAGCAAGGTAAAACGCCTGTCGGATTGCGCCTGACAGGACGCAGCTGCCTGCCGGCTGTGTTAGTCCCACAAGTTCAGACCACCTGCCTCGCGCGACATCTTCACTGGCCTAACGCCTAGTCAGGTGTACACAGTGCAGCTCAATGCCGTCGGCTCCGCCTGCCCGAGCGACTGGAGCGACGGCGGCGAAACCATGGTGGTCTGAAGAAAAGCTGAAAGGCTGAAACGCTGAAAGCTGAAATAAAAAGCTCGATGCGATTCGCCGTCCAGGAATGTGTTGCCGACTGATCAACGGCACGCCTTTCTGATCTCCGACCACTGATCGCTGACTTCCGACCTCCGGTTTCTGAGAGTCTCACGTCAGTTTGGTTTGCCCCGGGGTCCATGCCTTTGGCAATATCGAAGTGTGAAATCCGACATTTCAGCGACGGCATCCCAGGTAAGGTGCCGGATTAGGCCCAATTATTGCGCCTTTAAAGACGTAGTAATTGGACCTACTTCTCGTTAGGCGTAGAGATTCTCACGAACATTCTGACGGAGGAGCAGTTTCGAGCTGAGTTGCAAGATGCCATGTCTCTCATGGCACAGCGCGGCATCAATCAGGTCGGCGTTGCCTTTGGCTTCACTCCAGGCGATCCCGGTTTGGAGGACGTTGGTACTCCCCAAACGGTTCTGCTTGCCGAGGTTCCTTCTCTCGTTTCGGAGCGTGAACGAACCAAAGGATTCAAGTTTGGCCTCTACGACTGCTGGATTGAGCCGATAGGGCTTGATGCACGGTTCCTGTTCTGCAACGATCGAGATGTCCATGTCACATCCGACTCGACCGAAGTACTCAATTGGATTCGGGCGCACTGGCGAGCAAAAGGTTTCAAAGTGTATCCAGATGATCTCCCCACAAACGCCTCACCAGGCGATGCAGCCAACCGCGGACCGTACTTATGCCCAGCTCTGAGAGCATGCGAATGTCATTGTTGATTCGCGCGGTGGCTGATCTTGTGTCTCGTTAGGCCTTTATGAACCGCTCTATGCTATTATCACGTTATTTGCCACTCGTCGTTTTTGCATTTGCTCTGGTTGGTTGTTCACGCCCAGCTTTCGATCCTGCGACGGAAGGAGAAAAGTTGTTGCGCCGCGACGCAGAGTGGGCAGACCTCGCGACGGCTGGAAAAGATGTCGAGAACGTCGTCTCCTATTGGAGTGATGACGCAGTGCTCATTTTCCCGGGCCAGCCCGTGCTCGAGGGCAAGGCGGCGATTCGTGCTTACGTCACGTCCAGTTTTAATACTCCGGGATTCAAAATCCACTGGGTTTCGCAGAAACCTGTTTTCTCCCCCGACGGCAGGTTCGCCTACATGCGTGGCACGGACGAGCTCACTGTGCCTGGGCCGAACGGCAGTCCGATGACTCTGCATCTTCGCGGCATATCCGTCTGGCGTTCCGAGCCTGATGGACAGTGGCGTTGTGTCGTGGACATTTCGAACGAGGAGCCAGTGGCCACGCCAAAGTCGTAGTATGTCGCTTCTTCATTTAGTCGCGCGTGGGTCTAACCATGCGATGCAGCGAACCGCGGACCGTCCTTATGCCCAGCTCTCAGTTTGTCATGACCGTCACTCGTAAATCGCGCGGTTGCTGATCTCGCTTCCGTTAGGTAGCACTTGCGTCTCGTAATCCACTCCCTCAAAATATATGGCACCTTGGTTCTGGTATGCAGTCGTGGCCGCTGTTCTTTACGGCGCGCATCAAATTTTCACTCGCCTCGCCTCCGAGCGCATCGGCGATGGCATCGGCGGCTTCGTCGTGGAGGCAGTCGCCGCGCTGACCATCCTGCTGTACATTAGCGCGCTCTGGTTTGGCGGTCGCTGGAATCAGAAGGTTTCCTCAGCGGGTGTTTTCTATTCCGCGCTGACCGGTGTTTGCGTCGGCGCTGGCACGGTAGCGTTTTTTCTCCTCTTCCAGCGGGGTGGTCCTCTTTCATCCGTTCCCGTGATCCTCGCAGGAGGCGCCGCCATCATGGCCATTGCCGGCATTCTCTTTTTCAGGGAGCCCGCTTCCATTCAGCGCCTTCTCGGTATTTTGCTTGCCATCGCAGGACTCTTTCTACTACGCCGCTAGTGTTTTCACCCGTGCTACCTAGCCAAGCGGTGCAGCTAACGCCTACCCGCTGTACGATCCACTTTCAATGATAGCTAGAACCCTTTAGCTCCGAGCCGCGCTTGCTCCCGGTAGGCGTAGCTGATCTTGTGTTTCGTTAGGCCTATCCGCGCATTGTTTTAGTCGGTGCAGTCACACTCTGAATACGAACTGGCGCAAGGCTCGCACGAGCAACAGGTTACGTGCTTTTTAAACTTGCCACACTCGTTAGATGGCCGCTGGATACCCGCCATGAAAACAAGAACCACTCTGCTCGCACTCCTCATCTCGGCCGCCGCGGCTAGCCTTTGCTTCGCCGGCGACGACGCCTTTATGGGAACGTGGAAACTCAATGAATCGCAATCGAAGATCCCGGCAGGCTCGCCGCACAACAACACAGTTGTTTATGGGCAAAGCGGTGACGAAGTGAAGAGCACCGGGGATGGCGTGGACGGTGCCGGCAAAGCGGTGCACGTCGAATGGACGGGCAAATTCGACGGGAAGGACTATGCGGCTAAAGGCAGTCCGACCCACGACATGCGCGCCTACACGAAAGTGGACGCAAGCACGCTCACCTACAACCTGACGAGAGACGGCAAGAGCGTAGGCAACGGCAAAGTGGTCATCGCGGCTGATGGCAAAAGCCGCACCGTCACGGAAACGATGACGGGCGCAGATGGCAAGCCGGTAAACACGACGTCCGTTTTCGACAAGCAGTAGAATTCAACCGGGCGGAATCAACCAGCCGGCCAGTGCCTCGCGCGCTGGCCGGCTTTTTTGCTTTTTTGCTTCGACGGACACGCACGGCGTGATCACGAAGTCGCCTAACCAATCACTGGAGCCAATTCCGAATGCGTTCGCGAGCAGGCTCGCAGGCCAACGTAAGACCGCCTAACGTTCACAAATCTTACGCTTCGGCGAGCACTGAGGCTTTCCTGTTAAGAACGGCCATTGCTTGTTGCAGCTCGTCAAAGTCAAACGGTTTGGACATCATCATGTCCACACTCAGCTCTTCGTAAGCGCGAATATCCTCGTCCGAGAGATAACCCGACAGAACGAGGATCTTGCCGCCAAAGTTTTTTTCCCTTAGTCGATGCACCAATTGGAGGCCCGTCATGCGCGGCATACGATGGTCAGTAATAACAAGGTCAAAAGGTCGGACCGCAGCGCCGATCTTCATGAGCGCCTCCCAGCCATTCGCCGCCGTGGTTAATTTGGCTGCCGGACCTCCAAGCACCGTTGCAATCATGTGCGCAAGGGCTTTTTCATCCTCGACAACCAGGATCTGCAAAGGGTCGCTCATGATTCCAGAGATTGAACAGCAGGACATGGGCCGCAGGCTGCACGTTTATCCGAGTTGCTGGAGAGTTTGGGTGTTAGATACAAGTTCATCCGCTTGCGCCATTTAGCTCGATAAACCTCGGCTAGCACCATAGCGGGCCAAACGATGCAGCTACCCGGCGAGAGATTTACTTGGGATGATTAACGCACTTCAATTCGCGGTAACGCTCGGTTACAGTAATGTGGCTCGGAGAAGGCAAATAATGCCGGTAATTCGATTTTACATTTAACTAAGGACCCAATTCCTTTATGAGAATTGCCCTTCGATTTACAAACATATTCGTGGCCGCGGTCTTGGGCACGCTGCTCTGTGGCAGATCACTCCTCGCTGAAAATCCCGACATGTTGCCGGCGCTGGTCGGTTCCGGGCCGAAGTCACTCGTTAATTTGATCAACACCAAACACCTAATGGATCGGAGCCAGCAGCATGGGGCGCTGTTTTTTCTAGCTCGGGTCGATCCCAACGGCTATCCCTCATATTCGAAGGTTTGGGGAACGACAAAAGAGACCGAACCGTTACGGGACGAACTGCGCGAAAGACTGGCGGAAGCGCGCTTCATGCCCGCCGTTTATCAACATCGCAATGTCTACGCGTGGTTTTATGGAACGGCGGCATTTAGTGTCGTCGACGGAAAACCGCATCTCAGGCTTTTTGCAAATCAGGAGCTGCCGGAATTGCAAAAGGAGAGTGATTTCATTGCTCCACAGCCAATATGGTTGCCGGGGAAGATCTATGACTTCGCGAAGTGGAAAGATCCGTCCGGCGCCTGGGCGAGTGACGATAAACCGGTTATGGCCGAGATGCTTCTCACCGTCGACGCGGCAGGCCATCTTAAAGATGTTCGTTTGCAAAGCATCACCCCTCCGGGTAAACCGTCTTACGGTGATGCGGCGCTGATGATCTTTCGGCAGCGACTATACTTGCCGGCTTACCGAAACGGCAAACCGGTCGAATCCACGACGCACATCAAGTTCTACTTTGTGCCAGAATGGTATCGCCTATGGTGATATCAGTTTCTTGCGATTACCCGTATTCACATAATTATCGACCTTGCGCCTAACCAATCGATGATGTCCACGGCCCCATTTCGATGCCACTTCAGTGTGTTTGCCACGACACCCTGCCGTGGCTTATCTCTGTTTCGTTAGACCTATTACAGATACAACCCGGAAATGATTGGCGCATGACTAAAGAAGACATTGCCACATTCAAAGAAGCGCAACGACAAGGCTGGAAGCATTTCGCGCCACTTGAGGCGCTGACCACGCCGGCGGCAGCGCGTTTGGTGAAGTTCGCCGATGTTCGCGCCGGACAAACTCTTCTCGATGTCGGCTGCGGCACGGGCGTGGCCGCGATCACCGCTGCGCGGGTGGGCGCCCGCGCGCGCGGTGTCGATCTTACGCCGGAGTTGCTCGAGCGCGCGAGAGAGAACGCGCGCATCGCCAATCTGGAAACCGATTTTCGCGAAGGCGACGCGGAGGCGTTGCCGTTCGATGACGCCGCTTTTGACGTCGTGCTCAGCCACTTCGGTCACATGTTCGCGCCGCGGCCGAATGTTGCCATTGGCGAAATGCTGCGTGTGCTGAGGCCGGGCGGCACGATCGCCTTCACGACGTGGCCGCCGGAGCTGTTGATCGGCAGCAGTTTTGCTTTGGTCGGGAGTTACATGCCGCCAGCGCCGCCCGGCGTGTCGCCGTCGCCACAATGGGGCGACGTCGCCATCGTCCGCGAGCGACTCGGCTCCGCCGTGAAGGCCATTTTGTTCGACCGCGCGTGCATGCTTTTCCCGGCGCTGAGCGTGCAAAACTATCGCGATCACATCGAGCGCACCGCCGGTCCGATGTTGAAACTAGTTGAGTCATTAGGCACGTTTGACCCTGCGCGGCTGGCGCAGTTCCGTCGCGAATACGACGCACTGATCGAGCCGTATTTCGAGGACAATGTCGTTAGGCAGGATTATTTGATCACTCGCGCGGTGAAGGCGTGATAGGTTTAACCATGCGATGCAGCCAACCGCTGGCCGTTCCGATGCCTCGCTTCACTTTCTGAAAACACGTCCATTGCAAATCACTTTCGCTCTCGCCAGCGGTGGCTGATCTTATTTTCGTTGGCCCATGGTGCGTTCGATGAGTGTAGCAGCTGCCACGGCGTTGCTTTTCGGGTCGTGCGCGACGCAGAGATTTTGTGACGCGCTCATTTACGGCCACACGAAAGACGTCGCCGAAGCCGACATAACGCGCAGCCTGCGCGAGTTGTTGCTGCAACTCGCGCTGATCGTTGAGCAGCAATTTCGAATAACCCACCACATCCATAAAAAGGACGTGCCCAATCTCCAACCGAACGTCCGAATCAGGCTCAGCGGGCGTGGGTGTTTCCATTCTTAGTCTCGGGCCGGAAAGTGACGAGTCAAAATCGAGACTCAGCTTTCGACCAGGAAGCCATAATGCTATTCTAAGCGATGCCGTTTCAGCTCGAATCGACCTACCAACCGCGGGGTGACCAGAGCCAGGCCATCGCCAAGCTGGTCAAATCGGTCGAGGCGGGCAACCGGCACCAGACCCTGCTTGGTGTGACCGGGTCCGGCAAAACGTTCAGCGTGGCCAACGTCGTCCGAGAAGTCGAACGGCCGACGCTCGTCATCTCCCACAACAAGACCCTCGCGGCCCAGCTCTACTCCGAGTTCAAACAGTTCTTCCCGCACAACGCCGTCGAATATTTCGTCAGTTATTTCGATTACTATCAGCCGGAAGCCTACATCCCGCGCTCCGACACCTACATCGAGAAAGATTCCTCCATTAACGAGGAAATCGAGCGGCTCCGCCTTTCCGCCACCAGCGCGCTCCTTTCCCGGCGGGACACCATCGTCGTGGCTAGTGTCTCCTGCATTTACGGCGTTACTTCCCCGGAAGATTATCTGCGCATGCTTCTGACCGTAAAAAAGGGCCAGCAGATCAGCCGCGAAGCGGTCCTCAGCCGGCTCATCGACATGCTTTACGAGCGCAACGACATGAATTTTTCCCGCGGAAAATTCCGGGTCCGCGGCGACGTGGTCGAAGTCTATCCGGCCACGGCCGACGAAGAGGCCATCCGGCTCGAGTTTTTCGGCGATGAACTGGACGCCATAACGCGGTTCGATCCTCTCACCGGCAACGCTCGTGATTCGTTGGGAATGATCACGTTTTATCCGGCCAAACAGTTCGTTACCCCGGCCGACAAGCTGAATCGCGCGCTCAGTTCCATCCGGAGCGAGCTCGAGCAACGCATCATCGAACTGGAGTCACAATCCAAGCTGCTCGAGGCGCAACGCCTGCGCATGCGCACCGAGTACGACCTCGAGATGTTGCAGGAAATGGGGTTCTGCAATGGCATCGAGAATTATTCCCGCCATTTATCCGGACGCCCGCCCGGCTCCAAGCCCTACACGCTGATCGATTTTTTTCCGAAAGATTTCCTGCTTGTGATAGATGAGTCGCACGCCACCATTCCGCAGATCGGCGGCATGTACGAAGGCGATCGGTCCCGTAAGAGCGTGCTGGTGGACTACGGCTTTCGTCTCCCCAGCGCGCTCGACAATCGACCGCTCAATTTTCCCGAGTTCATGAAGCTGGCCAACCAGGTCATCTACGTCAGCGCCACGCCCGCCGAATTCGAAATTAAGAACAGCATCGTCGGCAACCAGGGCTACTTCCCGCACAAGCGTTCGCGCATCGGACAGGATGAAGACGTGCCCTTCGTCCTGCCAGGCGAGCCGGTGACGGCCGTCTATGACCGGCGCATGGGCAAGGATGGGGCGCCCCTGCAATTATCGCGCACGGACCAGCCGCCGGCGGAGTTCGATGTGCATACCCCGGGGAAACCGCTCGTGGTCGAACAGATCATTCGCCCGACGGGATTGTTGGATCCAAAGGTCACCATCAAGGCGTTGAAACATCAAATCGACGACACGATCGAGCTTTGTCGCGGGCGCGTGGAAAAGAACGAGCGTGTGCTGGTCACCACGCTGACCAAGCGAACCGCGGAAGACCTGGCCGACTACTTGCGCGATGTCGGGCTGAAGGTGCGTTACCTGCACAGCGACATCGATACGATCGAGCGCGTGGAAATCCTGCGCGGGCTGCGCGCGGCTGAGTTCGATATCCTGGTCGGCATCAATCTGCTGCGAGAGGGGCTGGATTTGCCTGAAGTGTCGCTCGTCTGCATCCTCGACGCCGACAAGGAAGGCTTTCTCCGCAGCCAGACCTCTCTCATTCAACCGGCTGGGCGCGCCGCCCGTCACATCAATGGCGAGGTGGTCCTTTTCGCCGATCAGATGACCCGAAGCATGGCCGCGTTGATTTCCATTTCGGAATATCGCCGGACCAAGCAGATGGAATACAACGAGAAGCATGGCATCACTCCGCAGACGGTGCGGCGGGCCGTCCAGGAAAGTTTGCATACCATTCTGCGCGGACGCGAAATCGCCGCGTCCGTCATTCAGGAAGCGGGCGGAAATCTTGATCTCACTGAATTACTGCGCGAACTCGAGGACGAGATGCAGACCGCCTCGGCCAATCTGGAGTTCGAACGCGCGGCTCTCCTGCGCGATCAAATCATGGAAGTCAAAAACGGCGCCGGCATCTCCAAGATTGATCCGAAGCGCCGGCCCGTGAAATACACGCGGAACTCCGGGCGACGACGCTCCCGCGTGTGAGTTGGAGGGACGACCTTGTGTCGTCCCATTATTTTGGGACGGGACAAGGCGCGTCCCTCCATTCACTACGCTGCCCAAGATTTCGGAACCATTCTGCAGCAGGTCAACAACGAGTGGTAGGGACTCACCTCATGGGGCGTCCTTGGACTGCCCGCTGTAGGGGAAGCTGTCAGCTCCCCATGGGAAGGCAGCGCCCTCCCCTACAGAAGAGGAGCCCGGACGTCTCGGAGAAACGTCCCCACCTGAAAAGAGAAGAAGAGGTCCAAGGCAGAAGTAGTCGGCTGCCGTGTCCTTTGCGCCCTTTGTGCGAGAATGACTCTGCCTGCAGCCACGCAACACGGTTGTAAATTCCAGCCAGCAATGCGATGAAACCAGCGCATGCCGAAGGTCAAGACCAAGTCTCAAACCTCCGACTCCAAAATCCATGCGGTGGTCGGGTCGGACGAATCCGAGGTGAAACGAGTCGCCGCGGAACTGGCAGCCGAGCTCACCCCGCCCGAAGCCGGCGAGTTCGGCCTGGAAATCATCGATGGCTGCGCCGACAACGCCGATCAGGCCGCCACCCGCATTCGTTCCAGTATCGAAGCTCTCCAAACTCTGCCGTTTTTTGGCGGCGCCAAATTGGTCTGGTTAAAAAATGTGAATTTCCTGGCGGACAGCATCATTGGGCGCGCCGCCAGCGTGCAGGAGGCGCTGGAAGAACTCGACGATACAATCGCGGCGGGTCTCGGGAATAACGTCACCTTGTTGATCAGCGCGACGGAGGTGGATAAACGCCGGTCCTTCTACAAGTCGCTCGGGAAGCGCGCGGAGTTGAAGGTGTTTGATCGTCTCGATTCAAGCCGGAGCGGGTGGGAAGAAGAGGCCACCGAGATCGTGCGAAAGCGCGTGGCCGCGCAGAAGCTTCAGTTTAATGCAGACGCGCTCGAACTCTTTGTCCTCTTAACCGGTGGCGATACCCGGCAAATCCAAAACGAACTCGAGAAGATTGATATTTTCCTGGGCAGCGAAAGGAAGGTCACGGTGGAACATGTGCGCGATCTCGTTCCACTCTCGCGTGCCGGCGTCATTTTCGAATTGGGCAACGCCCTGGCCGAACGGGATCTGGAGCGGGCGCTCAAACTCGTGCGCCGCTTGCTCGACCAGGGCGAGAGCGCCATCGGCATTTTGCTCGTGGCGGTTTTGCCGACTATCCGGAATCTCCTCCTGGCCAAGGACCTCATGGAGCGTTATCGACTGTCCCGGCCCCAGGCTCCTTTCCAATTTATCTCCGCGATCAATCGCCTGCCGGCCGACGCGACCGAACACCTACCGCGCAAAAAAGATGGCGCCATCAGCGGTTACGCCCTGGGCATCGCGGCCCAGAATGCGCACCGTTTCGAGCGATCGCGTTTACTCGAGGGCATGGATGCCTGCCTCGACGCCAACCTTCGAATCGTGACGAGCCAGCTCGATCACGAACTCATTCTCACCGAGATCGTGATACGGGTAATCGGGGAAAGCCGTTAGCCACGCAAGCCGCTTTGTCGTCCGTCTTCTGTAGCGGCGGTCTATGACCGCCGGCCTCGGTCAGCACGGCAAGCGGAGCGCTTGCCCTACAACGGCTGGCTGCGTCCTGACTAGCTTACAGTCCCGAAAAACCGTCGGATTGCTTGCGCGCCATGGGCCCAACATACGGAATGTCCCACCGCACGTTAGTGAACGCCTTAATCGTGGCGATAATTCAGATAATGAGAAAACCCAGATGAACGACGAATGCGACCAATCCCCAAAGGACTGAAAGAAAGCCACCCAAAGCCGGGAGGCTGCCGAAGATCAGATGGATTACGGCCGACACGATATTAAACAGGAACCAGGCGCCACCAAAGATTATCGATTGCATGGCGTAGAAGCGGACAAATCCATCGCGCTTCTCCAAAATATAAAAAACGATTCCACCGACTAACGGGATGCAAGCGAGCGCGCCCGCGACATTGGAGGGTAAGCCCGTGGTGGAAGCGTTGACCTCCGGCTCATGCATCGTGGCGGTCAAAGGCGGCGGCGGAGTGGGATCGACAGGGTCAGCCATGGCCTAGTACACAAGAGCTTACCGGCCCTTGTCAAGTGAACTCCCCCCGACTCTGCCCTCCTTTTCGCTTCCGTCCCAAACGCAAAACCAATAGCTTCGCTCCCAACCGCATGCAGAAGTTTCTCGTTCGCGCCTTTACCCTGATTGAAATGCTCGTCGTCATCGCGATCATCGCCACCTTGGCGGCCCTCCTTTTTCCGGCTGTCAGCGGTATGGCAGAGCGCGGCAAAGCCACCCAGGACATGAATAATCTGCGTCAGCTCGGACTGGGCACGCAGATGTATCTCAATGACAACGATGGAATCTACTTCAAACCGGATGCAACCAGTCCGGCTTGGCCCGGTTTGCTGAACCCGAAATACATCGCCAGTTGGAAAACATTTCAATCACCTTTCGATAAAAACACAGCGAGCGACAACTCAACTGCCGCCCGAGTTAGCTATGGCGTTAACGAAAACCTTAAGGATCCAGCAGCCTCTGGCACCACAACCTCTGGCCTGTCCGCGGACAGGATTACAAACGCCTCGTCCTTCATCGTCTTTGCGCCGGTTCCAGAGAGAAGTAATCCCCTAACCTTCTCAGGAACAGCTGGAACTCCGGTGGCACTTACGAAACCAGGGGCCAGCGTTGGTTTTTTTGGAACTCATGGCAGCCGAAAACGTATCAACGCTTGTATGGCCGACCTCCACGTCGAGAACATGGATTGGGCAACCTTTAGCGACAGCTCGTCGACACCAACCGCGAAACAGCGTTGGGACCCATTAGCGCCGGCCCAGTGATCGACGGAGTCATCAACCCGGCCCCCACTCCGTGACGTCGGTTGAAGTTAGGGGGGGGACGCATTCGTATCTCGCCCACATCGCCCCCGGCTTGCTGCAGCAGGCCGGTGCGGTCGTAGCAAAAATTTTTGGCCCACGCGCCTGTGCGGTTATTTCCGATGCAAACGTGGCGGAGATTTTTGGCGAAAACCTCAAGCGCAACCTCGGAGCGGCCGGTTTCCCCACCACCCTCGTCACGGTTCCTCCCGGCGAAAGCTCAAAGAGCCTGAAACAGGTCAGCGTCGTTTGTGATCGGATGATCGCGGCCGGCCTCGATCGCACCTCCATGACGATCGGCCTGGGCGGCGGAGTCATCGGCGATCTTTCCGGGTTTGTCGCCGCCATCTATGACCGCGGCATTCCCCACATCCAGATTCCCACCACTCTCCTGGCCATGGTCGACAGCTCGATCGGCGGCAAAACAGGCGTCAATACCGCCTCCGGAAAAAACCTGCTGGGCGCGGTGCATCACCCATCCCTGGTCATCACCGATCCTGACGTCCTGCAAAAACTTCCGGCCCGCGAATTCAACCAGGGCTTTGCCGAGATCATCAAGCATGGCGTGATCGCCGATGCTGAAATGTTTGGGGCGCTCCGAAATTTTCATCGCGATGAACTCGCACTGCTCATCCGGCGTAATGTGGAGATCAAAGCCAGGATCGTTGCCCGCGATGAGTTCGATCGCACAGGCGAGCGCGCCATCCTGAATTTCGGTCATACCGTCGGCCATGCCATCGAACGCGCCGGTGAGTACCGCCAGTTCCTGCACGGCGAAGCCATCAGCCTGGGAATGGTAGCGGCTGGCGCCGTCTCAGTGAAGCGGGCCGGTCTTTCGCTGGCGGAGCAAGGTGAGATCGTGGATTTATTGCACAAATTCGATCTGCCGACCAGATTGCCGGACGATTTTCCGCGCCAGAAAATTTTGGACGCGATGTTGTTGGATAAGAAATTCGAGCGGGGCCAGATTCGCTTCGTGGTGACACCGCGGATCGGCCGCGCGCACCTGGCGAGCGATATCACGATCGAAGATATCCGCGAAGCCATAGCTGAACTATAGCGGCGGTCTGTGACCGCCGAATCCGCGTAAACGGCGGTCACAGACCGCCGCTACAGAAGATCCTCTCAGCGTTTGCCGCGCGCGTTTCGGTAGTACTCGACCAGGCCCTCCACCACGCCATCCGCGTATTCGCGGATGATATTCTTGCGCTCCACTCCATGGAATGGGCGGGTGCCTTCGTACTCGCCGGCCTGGATGCGCTCGAACCCTTCCTGGCTGTTCATGACGTAGGGCTCGCAATAAACCACCGGACACCGGTAGAGCCGGTCAGCCAAAAGGTTGCGGGCATAGACATAGCCGCTGGTGCCGACCCTGGTCACATACTGATCGGTCGGATATTGATACGGCGGCAACCCGGTTGCGCGTGACAGGCTCGCCGCCACCGTGTCGGCCAACGGCAGTTCCTCGTCGAACGCGCGGCTGAGGAGCCGGCGAATCATTTCGAAACGCGCATCATCCAGTTCCAATTCCTGCGCCAGGTAGGAACCGTTCACCAAAAGATGAAGATGATTGTGATCAATCAGGATCGGATTTTTCGGGTCGCCCCAGCCTTCCGCGTTGAAGTGCAGGCAGAGCACCAGATCGGGATGCAATTTCGTGTTCACCAGCACGGCGCGCCGCCGGATCTCGCTGTAGCGGTAAAACAAAATCTCGCTCTGCCATCGAATGGTGTGCTCCTTTTCCGGGTCGTCCGGGTTCAGAAATTCCGCGCGCGGCTCGGGCACCCCGTTTTTCACCAGGATCTTACGGGCCAGCTCCTTGAAATCGTCAGGACGCAACGGCGTGACCGGCTCGGTGCTGTTCCGCACGAAAGAAACTTTGGCACCCAGTTCTCGCAGGCGGGGCGCGATCACGCGCGCCACTCGCAGGGTCATATCTCCTTCGGTGACGGGAAGACTTTGGCCCACCTGAAACCATCGTTCCTCCATCTTGGCCCAGGGGCCTCCCAAGTGCCCCGGGTCGAGCGCGATGCGCAGCCCGGAGAGCGGCCTACGCGCCGGCGCGGCGCCCAGTTCGTTGGCCGGATGCCACAGTCGGGGCACGTGCGCCCGTGACTTTTCCTCCGGGGCGAAACGGAGTGTGAAATACTTCAGCGGATCGCGCCGAACCAGGATGCGGGCGGAAGCGGGACCGACCGAAATCAGCTCGTCCGGCAACCCGTGGGTGCAGTAGTCCTGCTGGAGTAATCGCGTGAATTCATCTCGCGTGATGGTTCCCTGATATTTTTCCAGAACCTGCCAGCGCGGTCGCGTCCCCAGCACACCAAGGTTGTCGGACCCACAAATGGTTGCTACAGACAAAGCGACGTGAGCCGCCAAAACCGACAACCCGATCACCGTTTGTTGAAAACGAAACATCCGCGTTTGGATTTCAGGGCCTTTCAGAGGATGCTCGCCGCATGCTAACGGTTTTATTCTTGGGCGACATCGTTGGCGAACCCGGCCGCCACGCCGTCATTGAGCGACTGCCGGAGTTGAAGGAAAAGTATACACTCGATTTCATCGTAGTGAACGGCGAGAACGCGGCAGCCGGTCGCGGCATCACCGGGAAGATCACGATCGACCTGCTCCGGGCCGGGGTTTCGGTGATCACGTCCGGGGACCATATCTGGGATCAAAAGGATATCTTCGCGTTTCTCAATCTCGAACCGCGGCTTCTCCGGCCGTTGAATTATCCGGCGGGGGCGCCCGGTAGCGGCACCATTGTGCTGGAGACGCCCAAGGCAAAAATCGGTGTGATCAACGTGCAGGCTCGCACCTTTATGCAGCCGATTCTGGAGAACCCTTTCCGCGCCGTCGATGCCGCGGTCACGGCGATGCGCGCCGAGACCACGTGCATCCTGGTCGACGTTCATGGAGAAACGACCAGCGAGAAAATCGCGATGGGCCGATTTTTGGATGGGCGGGTTTCCGCCGTCCTCGGCACCCACACGCATGTCCAGACGGCAGATGAACAAATTTTCCCGGGTGGCACCGCTTTCCTGTGCGATGCCGGGATGTGCGGGCCGACCGAGTCGATTCTCGGACGTTCCATTGAACCGATCATGCACCGTTTCGTCTCGAACCTGCCCGCCCCCTTCCCCGTGGCCGGAGGCGAAGTCCGCTTGCGCGGCGCCGTCATCGAAATTGATGAGACCACCGGGCGGGCTCTGCGCATTACCCGGATCGACGAGCCGGGCCCGGTCCGAACGCCGGCGGCGCGTCATCCGACAAAAACGGACATAGAAAGTCCGGCCGCATAAGGAGTTGCGCTTTTCGGCCAACTGCGCTTAATCGATGGTTCGAATTCCTAATGGGATACTACGTCGAACCTAAAATTATGATGAAACAAATAACAGCTTTCTGTGCGGCCACCCTTCTCTGCCTGGGTGTTTCGCCCGTGACCCATGCGCAGGGAAACTCCGAGGCCACGAACATCGCCCGGCAAGGGTCCGAAGCTTCCAAAGCCTCGGATTGGAACAAGGCGATCGATCTGTTCCGCAAAGCGACCGAAATGGATCGGAAATGGGCCCTCAATCTGGTCGCGGCCCTGCAACAGCGTGGCGTGGCCAACATGAGCCAGCAGAAATTCTCGGAGGCCGCGGCCGATTTCTCGGAAGCTCTCAACATCAATCCGCGAGATGCTGGTATTCATGAACGGCGCGCCTACGTGGAGATGAAGTTGAATGATTTCGACAAGGCGCTGGCGGACTATTCCGACGCCATCAAGATCAACCCCCGTGAAATTCGTTATTATCTGCTGCGCAGTTACATCTATGAAACGAAGAGCGATTTGAAGAATTCGATGGCCGACACCGAGCACGTGCTCCATCTGGATAAGAACAACGCCGAAGCCCACGCGCGGCAGGAACGCCTAAAGAAAATTCAGACCATGAATGCCAATGCGCCCGGACCGACGCCGATTCCGGCGGCCCCGGTGACGAAGAAATAGCGCACGGTAGGGCCGCGCGGCGGCGTCCACTCCGCGGACATTGTTCCCCTCTCTACCTTTCTTAACGCGCGCAGAGCGAACCTCGCAGCGCGAGGTCCCTACCCAAGCGGAATTACGCTTCCGTGCCGTTCTTGGAGTCCTCGGCCGCGGCGGCCTCGGGCTCTTCCGACCGGTCGGAAGTAAAACGTTTCTTCCGGCGGTTGGCCGGCAGGGGCGATAACGTCATGGTCACGTTACGGCCCGCGATCTTTGGTTCCATCTCGACTTGGGACATTCCCGCAAGGTCGTCTTTCACCTTGTGCATGAGCTGCATGCCGAATTCCTGATGGGCCATTTCCCGACCGCGGAATTGCAGCTGAACCCGCACCTTGTTGCCCTTGTCCAGAAATTCTTCCCCGTGGCGAATCTTGGTCAGGTAATCGTGCTCGTCGATGTTTACGCGGAACTTGATTTCCTTCAGCTTCGCTCCGGAAGGTTTCTTGTCCTTGTCCTGCTTGGAGATGTCGTAACGGAACTTGCCGAGCGCGACGATCTTACAAACTGGCGGATTGGCCGTGGGCGCCACTTCCACCACATCAAGTCCGAGCGACTGCGCTTTGCGCAGGGCATCGGAGAGCTTCATGATGCCCAGCTGTTCACCGGTGGATCCCAGAATGACCCGGATTTCGCGAGCGCGAATCCGACCGTTTACACGAAATTGTGGTTGCAGATTAAATCAAAGTTCCAAGCCGACGAAACGGGAGTGCGCCATCTCGTCGTCAGTTTTCTTTTTCGCAAACTCGGTCGCCCAGGGCGCGTCCGAAGCACTCATCGTTGCCGGGGCTGCGAGAACCACGGCGACGGGCTCGCAACATCGCAAGCCGAGGGGAAGTTGTAGGCTAGTTTTCGCGGCTGGCAAGGTCAATCTCGTGACAAATGGAACGCTATGATACCGCAAAATTAAGCAGGAGGCGAGCCGAAATGAGCGGCGAAAGCAGCGTAAGCCTCTGCATCGTCCAGCATCGAATCGATCGTGCTGGCCAGCGGAGCGGCGCGGACAATGCCCGAAAACACCGCGCGGTCGCCAATCTCCGTGTCCACCACAAAGGTCGGTCGCTGCGTCACCTGCAGTGATTTGAACTCCGCCGTGGCCGCCCGGGCGCGCGCTTCCACTTCCGCCGACCTGGCGCGCTCCAGTAGCCTGGCTTTGTCCACCCCGGCAGCACGCGCCCCAATCTCCGCCGCCACCTCCCACTCCCCAAACCTTTGCCCATCGCGCAGCCCCGCATCAGCCAGGGCCAGGCGCACCCGGTCGTCCGTGATGCCAAAATCCTTGCCCGCTTCCGCGATGAGGTTGGGCGCGAGATACTCGGGCAAAATCGGTTCGTACCAGGCGCTGCTCAACTGGAAGGGCGAGCGCATGAGAACCCCGCTCCGCCGATAAAACCACTCTTCCTGGGCGCGCGAAACAGGCAGGCCTGAGGGATCCATCAGCGCGATTTTCCATTCGAACCGCACCTTGCCTTCATAACGCCGCTTCAATTCCGCCCAAGCTGGCTCGGACCAGAAACACCACGAGGAAATGACGTCGAGAAAATACGTGACGGTGATTCGCATGATTCCAATTTGGGCCGTATTGCCCAACGTTCAATGGCGAGCAGCGTTCCGATGACAGGTTGGTTTGACTTACCCTTCAAACCTTGAACGTTCATGCTCGCGTTTTGATCGAGCTCAATCACATGCTGTTGTTCCTGGCCGTTATCTCGCCGCTGGCCGTGCTGGCTCGCGGCTGGCGCTCCGAAACCGCACCCGCCTGGCGCCTGGCCGCCTTGATCGTGCTCGCTCTCACCGGCTTCGCCTGGATTTTCTTTCGCCAGAAGGCCGGTTACGTGGGCACCGGCGCCTGGTTTTTTATCCTCTTCCTTCCGGCCATTGGCCTGAAGCGCGTCGCCGAGCTGGCCGCCTCCCGGCGCTACGCCCACGCCCGGAAACTCGCCACTGCCCTGCTCTTGCTTCACCCGGGCCACGAGTTGCGCGAACAAGTGGAATTCTTCCGCACACTCGAGTCGCGTCAGGCGCAAGGGCTCATCTCCGCGCCGCCGGACCGATCTGCCGGACGCGGATCGTTCTTGCGGCGCAATCGACTGTTTGGAGCGTGGGCCGTTGTCGCGTTGATCTTTCTGAATCTCGCCGCTTTCGCCGTCGAGGGACGCTCCTCCACGGATCCGGCCACCCTCTCAAAACTGGGAGCGCTCGATCCATTTCTGGTCATCTGGGGACACCAATACTGGAGAATGGGCACGGCCCTCTTTCTGCACTATGGACCCATCCATCTTCTTTTTAACCTCTTCGCCTTGTATGTTCTGGGCCCTGCCCTCGAACACGCCATTGGAGGCGTTCGCTTCCTCTATTGCTACATCGTGTCCGGCTTGGGCTCGAGCGCAGGCGTCGTGCTGCTGACACTGGCGCGCGTCGTTCATCCCGCCCAGTTGGTCGGCGCGTCGGGCTGCGTCATGGGAATCGTCGGCGCCTGGACGGGCTTCCTCCTGAACCATCGGCATTTGCCCGACACCAGATCGCGCTTGAAAAACATTCTGACCATTATCGGGGTCCAAATCCTCTTCGACCTGTCGACTCCGCAAGTCAGCATGTCAGCGCATCTCAGCGGCCTGGTCACGGGATTCTTCCTCGGGTTGGCTCTGACGCCGCGGAAGACCGCTCCCGCCGCGTAACGCGCTGTCCCGCGGCCCGTCTTGCTCAGGCGTTCTGCAGGGTGGCCGCCATTTTTCCAAGCTGGGTCAGATACCAAAAACTGCGCTTATCGTCGCCCACGATCTTGGAGGCCAGGCCGCGCGCTTGCAGCTGACTGATGTAACCGGAAACGACGTTGAAATCCAGGCTCGTGTCCTTGGCGATTCCATCCAGCGTGCGCATCGAGTAGGCCCCGTTATTCAACGCCTGCAGGATGCTTCGCTCCGATTCTGAAACCGGACTTTGGGGCTCCGACCGAGTCGCGAACTGCGCCCTCGTCTCAGGCTCCTTCTCTTTAATCAGGATCGGTTCGACCGATTCTTTCACTGCGCGCAGTTTCTCTTCGACTTCTTTGACCTGTCTGATCAGCCGATCAGAAATGCTCGAAATGAAGACCTTCGACGAAACGGCTGAAATAATGCAAAAGCCGCCGAAAATCAGATAGGCGGACGGCGTGGTTTTAGCCTGTTCCAGTAAATTACTGGAAATCATGTTCAGGAAGAGTGGAACCAAAAAGGCCGCGCCCAATCCGATGACCATGCGGCGTAGGCAAAACGGCCAGGTCACATCCGCATCTTCGGAAATGAAAGCGCTGACCAGACCGCCTAAACTTCCCCCCAAAACAATGATGAGAAGGATAACAAAAATCTCGTAGGGGATGTTCATGACGAACGCGATTTGATCGACAGCGGCGAGAACTTACAAACTTTGAAGAAACCGGCGATTGGATGCAAGCGCGGAAAAGTGACAATCCCCTGTCTCGACGATCCCGGGGGGATTGGCCCATCTTATGCAGGAAATGACGACCGTGAGGACCGCCCCAAACGGCCGAAAACGTGAGCCCGCGTATGAACGAATCCACCCTGCGATCAGCCACCTTTTGGCGCGACCCCATGCCTTTGCCACGAGGGAAGACAAAGGCATAGGCGCAACTCCCCAAGTTCCCGGACTTGCTGCTGCGACGTTTCCTGATTAAATCCCGCTCGTCCACCTGACCCTCGCGTCCCACCTATGCCCAATTTTCAAACCTACAACGTCACGCCGACTCTGCCGGACTCGCTCGAGCCATTGCGCGAGATGAGTTTCAACCTTTGGTGGACCTGGGAGCCTTCGGCCCGCCGCCTTTTCCGCCATCTCGATCCCGAATTATGGGACCGCACCAATCACAATCCGGTCCGCATGCTCCAGCTTTCGCGGCAGGCGCGGCTCGAGGAAGTGGCCCAGGACAAGACCTTCCTGCGCGAACTCAAAGGCGTCTACGAAGCCTTTGAGAAGTATCTCGCGCGCAAGGATACCTACGGCAAAACCGGCGAAGGGTCTGCTCTGCGCAAACCGGTGGCTTATTTCTCCGCGGAATTTGGTTTTCACGAATCGGTTCCGAATTACTCGGGCGGCCTCGGCATCCTGTCCGGCGACCACTGCAAATCGGCCAGTGACCTAGACCTCAACTTTGTCGCGGTCGGCCTACTCTACCGTCACGGCTACTTCCGCCAGGAAATCGACAAGGACGGCCTCCAGCACGCCATCAGTCTCAATCAGAATTTTCATCATCTGCCCATCCGCGAAGTTCGCCAGGGTGATGCTCCGTTACTCATCTCCGTGCAGGTGCTGGATCACGCGGTCTGGGCAAAAATCTGGGAACTGCACGTCGGCCGGGTCAACCTTTACCTGCTCGACACCGATATCGCCGAGAACACCGCCGCAGATCGACTCATCACGGCCGAGCTCTACGGCGGCGATCTCGAAATGCGCATGCGCCAGGAAATCATTCTCGGCATCGGCGGCGTCCACGCCCTCAACGCTCTCGGGCTGGACCCAGAGGTCTTCCACATGAACGAGGGCCACTCCGCCTTCCTCGCGCTCGAACGGATCCGGCGCCTCGTTACGGAACGCGGGCTCGATTTTTACGCGGCCCTGCAGGTCGTCGCGTCGGCCAACGTTTTCACGACCCACACTCCCGTGCCGGCCGGGAACGATTCTTTTTCCCGGGAAATGATGCGCAAGTACTTCGGGACTTTGGCCACCGAGATCGGGTTGCCTTTTGATGAATTCCTTTCCTTCGGGCAGACCCGCATCAATACGACCGATCCCTTTAGCATGACGATTCTGGCTCTGCGCATGAGCCGGCATTCCAATGGCGTCAGCAAATTGCACGGCGAAGTCAGTCGCGGTTTATGGAAGGATGTCTGGGCGGGCGTCCCCTCGCACGAAGTCCCCATCACGAGTGTCACCAACGGCATTCATACCAAGACCTGGACCGCTCCTGAGTTTTCCGCGCTCTACGACAAATACCTCGGGAATTGGGAAGAGAACCTAACGAACGAAGATTTCTGGCGGCGGGTTATGGACATCCCCGATGCCGTCCTTTGGGACACCCATCAGAAACTAAAACTGCGTCTCGTCCAGTTCGTGCGCGAACGCGTGCGCAAACAGCGGGAACGCATCGGCGAATCTCCTGAATTGATTCGCGCGGCCAATCGCATTCTCGATCCGGAAATTTTGACCATCGGCTTCGCCCGAAGATTCGCCACCTACAAGCGGGGCGCGCTCCTCTTCAGCGATAAGGAACGTCTGAAAAAATTACTCAATGATACGACCCGGCCGGTCCAATTTATCTTCGCCGGCAAATCCCATCCGCGCGATGAAGGAGGCAAGGCGCTCATCCAGGAGGTTTACAAGTTTTCCCGGGAAGCGGATTTCCACGGTCGCATTGTGTTCGTGGAGGATTACGACACCTACATCGCGCGGCGACTCGTCCAGGGTGTGGACCTCTGGTTGAATAATCCCCTGCGCCCGCTGGAGGCCAGCGGGACCAGCGGGATGAAGGCGCCGCCCAACGGCGGACTCAATCTGAGCGTGCTCGATGGCTGGTGGTGCGAAAGTTACAACGGCAACAACGGCTGGGCCGTCGGCGGCGAAATTAATGACGGGACCGTCGAATTCCAAAGTGAAGTCGATTCCGCCAGTCTTTATCAGCTGCTCGAGAACCAGATTATTCCGCTCTATTACGCCAAGCCGGATGGCAAGCTTCCCCTCGCCTGGCTTCAGCTCATGCGCGAATCCATCCGCAGCGTCACGCCCGTCTTTAATACGCATCGCATGGTCAAGGAATACGCCGAGCGCCTTTACATTCCGGCCGAGCAATCCTACGAAAATCTTTCGCGCGACAACTGTGCCGCGGCCACCAAACTGAGCCAGTGGAAGTCGAAGATGCGAAAGGACTGGCCGCAGATCCAGATTCATGATGTCCAGGTGGGCAATCCGGATCGGCAGAACATTCCGGTCGGCCAATCGCTCCAATTGAGCGCGCGCGTGCAGCTGGGCGGAGTCGACCCGAAACATGTACGGGTCGAGGCGTATCACGGCGAAGCCGAGAATGGCGGCGTTAAGAACCCCGCCATTAGCGTTCTGCAGGAAGCGGGGCCTAACGGCGACGGCTCGTATGTTTATCAGGGATCCGTTCCGGCGTCGGAAAGTGGCGCCTACGGTTTCAGTGTCAGGGTCGTGCCGACCCACCCGCACCTGATGCAGGCACACGAACTACGCCTCATCACTTGGTCGTAGATAGCGCGAGCGTCACGCCGCCCGGGAGGGACGACCTCGTGTCGTCCAAAAAATAAATGGGACGCGACAAGCGCGTCCTCCCAGGCCCTACGGCGCCCCAATCGCAAACAACGTCGCGTTGTTAATCGCGTAAACCTTCCCGTCCGCGCCGATCACCGTGGGCGTATACGCTTCTCCCACGCCGGGCGTCAGCACAATCATTTCCGAGAACGTGTTCGTTGCCAAATCCCAGCGGTACAACTTCCCATCTTCGCTGTTGGCCAGAACACTGTGCGATATCGGATCTACCGCCGCATTATTAATGCACCATTCGCGCACCGCCCCGGGATGATTGCTCACGTATTGCTGGTCCGGCGTTTGCCCAAGCTTGGTCATCACTTCCTTCATCACGGTCGCGCCGCTGCGCGCGTCCACCTGCGCATCGTTCGGGTCCAGGATGGCGATACGATTCAACCCGTCGCCGCCCAGCCCCGCGTAGTTGTTGTACTTCGTCATCAATAGATACGGCGATGTCCCCTGGTAGGACGGCACCATGGTGGCTGGAACGATCGAAGCGGTGTCGTCCCAACCGAAAGCGCCGGGTGCGCCGCTGCTCTGCGTTAAATCCGCGCTGAACTGCAAGAGCCAACCCTTGCTCGTCGCCAGCGGATTCTCCAGCACACCGAAGAAAACCCGGCCGTCCGGCCCCACCGTCGGGGAAGCGGTGCCATCATCAGGCAGTTGTGCCGGCATGCCGCTGGCGGGATCCTGCAGTGCAACCATGTTGTTCACACCCAGCGTCGTGCTGTTCAAGGCGAAAAGGAATCCAGCCTGCCCGTTGCGAATGGCGGACGTGCCGTGCGCCGCGATGTAAACGGTCTGTCCATCGTTGCTCAAGGCCGGCGCGCAATTCTGGACCACCCGCAGGGAAGGTCTCGCCTTCCCTGTTCCGGGCCCTTCGAAAGTAATGAAGCTTCCCCTCCCATTGGCGTCGACCCGAGCGAGCCCGCCGGTCCCCAATTTCTTGCCCGCACTGCCGTTCACCTCGAATCCGAAATAAATGGTGCCGTTCGCATCGGAAGTCAGCGGCGTGGAAATTTGCACACTGGAGCTGAACTTGTTCTTCCGGCCGACGTAGAAGTTGACCTGATTCGGAATCACACTGCCCGGCACATCCAGACTGCTGCGAAAATTGAGCGTGCCGCCGCCCGCCGCCCAATAAACGCGCCCCTGTGGCGTCAGCGTTGGACTGTAGCTTGGCGTCCAACCCGATGGCGGCAGCGTATAATTAGTCGCCTGCGTCCAAAGCGGCCTGCCGTCCGCTCCGCTGCGCGCCTGCAATTCAAACCCGCCTGACGCGCCCGTCTTCACCGGCACGATCACAGTGTTCGCGCTCGTGATGACAGGAGATCCGTAATGGATCAGGAGGTCGTTTCCAGAATACTGCGGCTGAAGATCGACCGGTGTCTGCCAGACAATTCTGCCCAGCGATTGCGACTGAATCGCGGATTGCGCAGAGTGCTGCGCATTACGCGCATAACCTTGCCAGACTTGGCCATCACTACGTCCCGCGGCGGCCAGGAACAAAAGCAGCGTCGCCTTAGCCACGAATCTTCGAGTCGATGTCAGGCAGTCGTCGCAAATAGAAGCAGTGTCGGTCATGAATTGGCTACGTTAGCACGACTTTTTGAAACTGCTCTTAAGCGCAAGCGTGCACCGCCCGACTGAATTCTGCGAAATCCTTTCCGTTCCGCGCCGCGTCGTGCAGCGCTCGCAGACGCTCGTCCCCGGCGGACGCCTCCGGCAGAGCGACCCGTTGCGATTCAGCCTCATTCGAAAACACAATCTCATCCCACTGGATCGATTCGATCCGTTCGTTGAATCGGGCGACGGACCGGCCCCGAAAAAAGGCGCGCGTGGTTTCCGGCGGACTGAAGATGGCGAGGCGGATCTCCTCTTCGCTAACCACGCGGCGCATGGAGCCCTGTCGCACCAGCTCGTAATATAATCCCCGTTCCAGATCGACATGATGATATTCCAGATCGATGGCTTGGAGCCACGGATCGCTCCAGGAAAGTTTTTCTTCCTCCTGCATCGCGTTCAGTAACATTTTCTTGGCCGCCCAGTCCACCCGGTCCCGCGTGAGGAAAGGATCCCGCTCCAGGTCATTCAGAACGTTCTCCCATTCGCGTAAAATCCATGGCGCATCTTCCCCGGCGTTGTCCAGGCCGGCCGCCGCCTTCAAATAGATCCGCTGCACATCAATGGCCGAAATCTTGCGCCCATCTTTCAGCTCGATGATCCAGTCATACGTCTGGTCCCGGCTAATGGATTTGTGTGCCTCAATCGGTTGCGCGATTTCCAACTGCGGCACTTCCCCGCGTTCGATCAACTCCAGAACCAGAGCGGTCGTTCCAATCTTCATGGCCGTGGCCCACTCGCTCATGTTGGCGTCCCCCAGGATCACATGGAACCGGCGGTAACGCGCGATATCGGCGTGCGGTTCATCTCGCGTGTTAACAAGCGGGCGCTGGTTCATCGTATCAATGCTCACAAGCACGCTGAAGAAGTCGGCCCGTTGCGAGATTTGATAGAGTCCCGGTTGGCCCGGGGCGCTTTCCGTCTCTATCCCCATCTTGCCGGCGCCGGCGAAAATTTGCCTCGTGATCAGGAAGGGCAGGACTCCGGACACAATTCCATCCCACGGGACAGCCCGGCTCAGCAGATAATTATCGTGGCAACCGTAGCTGTGTCCGACGAAGTCCGTGTTGTTCTTGTAAAGGCAGAGCTCCTGGCCGGGGTCCAGCTTCCGGTTGCGCCGGCGCGCGCATTCATCCAACACGCGTTCGCCCGCCTTATCGTGCGCTACGATCTGATGCAGCGTCGTGCATTCCGGGGTCGAATATTCGGGGTGCGCATGATCGTTATAGAAACGCGCGCCGTTCGAGAGGACCAGGTCGCTCTTAATCTCTTCGAAACTGAGCGGGCGACTCTTGTCGATTTCGTAATAAGCCGATTCATCCGTGTCCTGCAGCAGTTCCTTGGCGCGAAACCCGCGCGCATCCTGGTGCGGATCCTCCAGTTCGTAATCCCATTTCATGTGCGCGCCGTGCTCCATGTAGCTCCGCACCAGCTCGATCGATTCCGCCACCACGTCGACGTTCTCCGCCCCTTGAATCGTGATCCCGTACTCCGTCTCCAGCCCAAAGACCCGTTTCATTCGTCAGTCTCTTTCTTCTCTAGGGGAAGCTGCCAGCTTCCCTCTTGCTTCTGCTTCTGTAGGGGAAGCTGGTAGCTTCCCATCTGACTTCTCCTGCAGGGGAAGCTGGTAGCTTCCCTCTTTATCGATTAAATCGATAAAAAACGGCCAGTCCTCAGCATTCTTGACCAAACCAGCTCTTACCGGGTTCTGCCAAACGTACGTCCATTTGTGGTGCAGGTTTTCGTCGGACCGCAGCAACCGATCAAAACACCCGCGCTGCCATTCCCATTCCTGTTTACCAAGCGCTTGCTTGAGCAATCTTTTAAATCCACTCGCAAAATCGCCGACCGATAGACTCCTGTCTTCGCCTGGAGAGATGATGCAGTGCATATGGTCAGGCATGACAACGACAGCCATCACCCGCCATTTTTGAAGCTCGGGCATGACCATTCGCACAGCAGCGAAAACCTTCTGATTAGCGAGGACCTTTTGCCGGTCTACCGCGCATAAAGTTACGAAATAAATAATGGCTCGGTCACGGGGCAGCGTGATCTGCCATAGCCGCGGGGGTTCACCCATATAGAGAGGGAAGCTAGCAGCTTCCCCTACAATTGCCTGCCGTACCTCAATCCTCTACCACCAAAAGATGCCGTATCGTTCGACCCGCCCTCTCTAGGGGGAGGTGCTACCTTCCCTTCCCCTAACAAGTGCGACATCAGATCACGCCGGACCCCGAACGACGCCCATCCGCGGCCGGCCTGACCGGTGAAATCTTCACCACGTTTTCCGGATCGTAATCAATCAGCTTGAGCCAGTCTTCCGTGATGTCAGTGGTGGGGAAAATATCGTTCTCCGTGTACTCGGCCTGGAAGGCCGCGCGCAAATCGCCTTCGCTGATTCCTTCCTCGTAACCGACCGCGATGGAACGCTTGATGGCGGTCGCCTTGGCCCGTTCCACGATGGAGGCAATGATGGCGCCGCTGATCAGATCGCTCCGGTAGAGACTCTCCTTGCGCCCGCTGCGCAGCGTGACTTCGACGAATTTATTTTCTTCACGCCGGGCAAATTGCCATTCGACAAATCGTTCCACCAATTGATCGACGGCCGCGCCGATGTTCTCCGCTTCCTTGGCCAGTGCCCCGTCGAAGGGCAGATCGTTCGTCAGATAAATTCGATAAATTTCGCGGGCCCCTTCGCGATTCGGCCGATTCACTTTGATCTTCCGGTCGATGCGCCCCGGTCGCAGGATGGCTGGATCGATCAGGTCGGCGCGATTCGAGGCCAGAATGATGACGACGTCGTTGAGTGAATCGATCCCATCCATCTCCGAACAGAACATCGGCACGAGCGTGGAGAGAATGCTCGAGTAACGCGAGGCGCGCCGTGTCCCCAGGACCGACTCCGCTTCGTCGATAAACAGGAAAGGCATGAAGCCTTCCCGCCGTTTCTCGCGCGCTGTGGCAAAAATTTCCCGCACCATCCGCTCCGACTCCCCCACCCACATGTTCAGAATCTCAGGACCCTTGATATGCATGAAATATTCGTGCATCGGCGTGCCCGATTTTTCGCTGAGCTGCTTCGTCAGGTTGTAAGCGGTGGCCTTGCCAATGAGCGTTTTGCCGCAGCCAGGCGGGCCATAGAGCAAGAAGCCTTTCGGCGTGGCGTGCTGAAATCGTTTGAACAGTTCCTCGTGCAATAAAGGCAACTCGATCGCATCCTTGATGGCATTGAGCGCCTGGTCCTGCCCGCCCACCTTCTCCCAGGGCAGCTCCGGCACTTCGTCCAGGTAATGTTCCCGCGATTTCGTGCTCGAAAGCATCTCCAGCGCCATGCGGTAGTTCGGATCGACCCGCACTTCGTCGCCCGACTTCAGCGTGGTCCTGGCCAGCTCGGAAGAACGCTCCAGCACAAGCGACTGCGTGCCGTGCTCGGACCCGACGCGCAACCGATCCTCTCCCAACACTTCCGTAATTTTTGTGACCGGCCCGGCGGTTTCAAAACCGAGATCACCCACAATGACAAAAGCTTCGTTCACCAGCACACGCGTGCCCTTCTTCAACTTGGCCATGGGAATGCGCGGATCGACATTGCAATAATAATCCGCCCCGCCCACCACGATATGGGCCGTTTCCCGCGAAGTGGCGCCGAGAAATGTGCCGATACGATTGGCCGGCGAAGTCACTTTTTTCACGACCTCCTCCAGCTTTTCGATCATGCGGGTGGCCTCGACGATCGTTTCTTCCTGATCGCAAATGTCCGGCCGCAGATTGAGCAATTGGGTGCGGATTGGATCCCCTGTTGGAAAGGAGGCGATCAATTGATCGAATGACTCGAGCGGAGTGAGCGGCCGCGGGCTTTCGCTGCTTCCCTCAAAACCTTCGCTGCGCTCGTCGCTCATATTTGGTTTGGATCGATCCGCCGAACCGCTCTGAATATATGTGGGCGGTGTCCTTTCCGCAACGCGCGCGCCAGAACCTTTCAACATCACTTGAAAAGCCAGACAGGATTCACAGGATTTTCTGGATTTTCGGTCTCGTCCAAATCGGGCTAATCCCTTGGCTCGCCGTAGCTGTCGCTTAGGCGGCTGTCAGGTCTAAGCTTTGGGCGTTTGCTTGCGACTCCCGTCCTCCGATCCGCCAAAGGACGGATTCGCCGTGGCGGAGCCGAGGCTGGGACGAAGTCGCCGTGGCGACCGTTCTCAGTTGCGGCTCGCCAAAGCCGACTCTACAATCTGGCTCTTCGAGGAGTCTTAGCTCAATTGGTTAGAGCGCCGCCCTGTCACGGCGGAGGTTGCGGGTTCGAGCCCCGTAGACTCCGGATTTCTAACCTTCGGTCAATCAGCCGCTTATAGTTTCGAGGTGGCGGTGCGACTTCCGTTTGGAGGACAAACTGGGCCGATTAATCGTGCGCTGTATTTCGCTCATTCCGCCGCTTGCATCTGGGTGGGAGCGAAACAAAACGCCGCCACGCGATCGAAACGCGACGTTCATTGAGATATTTGGTTATTCGGGGGTGGCCAGATCGGCTCGGGCGCTCTTGATGACAATCTGGTTGACCGAGGAAGTCTGCAGGAGGGGCGCTTTGCGTGCCCCGGAGGCGGCCTCCATGGACGCGGGAGCGAAAGCCAGGAATGCGGCCAATAAGGCCGTCAGACTAACGAATTGTGTTTAATGTATCGATTTCATGGGATGAGTGGGGTAGAGGGTTGATCTTGCGATCGCGTCCAGCGGCGGTCCTGGCGAAGGTCCAGCCCCACGAGCATTTCAGCCCGGCCGAAGATCCGTCGAAACGTCGGGTGACGTAATCGGATTCCATCTAACAAACAACTTGTTAGGAATGTCGAGCTCTTATCATCTGATTCCGTGTAAGATGTGGTCCTATCTTCGGAACGAGACCCTTGAGTCATTCACCTCACCCTCCTTCTCCGGGAACCAAGATGCGGAGGGTCTCACGTTTCGATGGCCCACGCAGAACTCGTTAGCGCATGGGCTGCGCCAATTCGTCAATATAAGAATGACAAACAAGGGGCGCGCTCGTGCCAAGTGCCGCATCAGAATTGACCCCTAATGCTTTCGGGGATTTCGCAGATAAAACAATTGAACCGAATTTTCTAATCCGTGTTATCTGCCTAATCCGCGGTTTAATGATTGTCGACCGTTTGCGGTGCCGGCTTGGTCATTTCCACCTTGTCGCTCACCTTTTGAATTTGCGATGCCTGCTCTTTCAGGCTTGCGGTGAGAGCTTTGATTTGCTCCTGCTGGTTCGCCGCGGTCGTTTGTGAGTCCTTTTGCTGCTGTGCAATGGCTGCTTCTTGTTTTGCAGCGGTAACTTTCAATTGGGTGATCGTTGTTTGCTGTTCCTCGACCTTGCGGTGTTCTTTCAGGAACTCGTTCAGCAACATCGCGTTCACTGCCTCGTAGCGCACGGTGAATGCTTTCCCCGCGGCGTCGCGAGCCACCAGATCGGGATTCACTTTTTCCACTTGCTCAGCGATGAGGCCGAATTGCGGGATGCCTTTGGAATCAATGGCGTTCCTGTAGTGAAAGGTCACTGGCTGTAGCGAGAGGATCGCTTCACTTGCCTTGTCCATCGGTTTGATCTCGTCCTTGAAACGCTCCGAGGAAACCATCACGCCAAGTTGACCGTTGGCGTCTACCACAACTGTTGTGCCTGCAACCGCTGTTCCACTAATTCCAGCGATGAACGTAGATATCTGAATTCCTCCAGTACCGATGCGGATATTGCCGCCTTCGTTTGCGACCCCTCCGTTGCCGATGTCGATGTTGTTAAAACCTGTGGTGAGGTTTTGACCGGCATTTGCGCCCAATGCGATGTTATTGCCGCCGGTTGTGTTGCTAAGTAGGGCATCAACGCCGTTGGCTGTGTTGCCGGCGCCGGTTGTGTTGCTAAGTAGAGCACCAACGCCGTTGGCCGTGTTCTGGGTGCCGGTTGTGTTGTTATTGAGCGCATTAGAACCGTTGGCCGTGTTACTGCCGCCGGTCGTGTTTTGACTGAGCGCTGCCGCGCCGTTGGCTGTGTTGTCGTTGCCGCCTGTGTTGCCACGAAGTGCATCAACGCCGTTGGCCGTGTTGCTGCTGCCGGTTGTGTTATTCAAGAGCGCAAACTCACCATTGGCCGTGTTAGTGCCGCCGGTGGTGTTGCTCACGAGAGCATCTAGACCGGTGGCCGTGTTATCGCTGCCTGTTGTGTTGCTCTGGAGCGCACCAAGACCGGTGGCCGTGTTGTTGTTGCCGGTGGTGTTGCTAATAAGCGCACTATCACCATTGGCCGTGTTGTCGACGCCGGATGTGTTGGCACGGAGCGCACTGAAACCGGTGGCCGTGTTGTCGCTGCCGGTGGTGTTGAAAATGAGCGCTTGGGAACCGAGGGCTGTGTTGTTGACGCCGGTTGTGAGGCTGAAGAGCGCTTGACTACCCTCCGCAGTGTTGCCGTTGCCAAGGTCTCCGTCCACCACTGGGGCAGCGGGACCGGTCGCGCCCGTTGCGCCTGCTATTCCATCGGCACCTGTAGCACCAGTCGAACCAGTAGCTCCGTTAGTTCCATTAGTTCCGTTGGTTCCCGCAGCGCCGGTAGGTCCAGTCGGCCCAGTCGGACCGACGAGAGTCGCTGTAGTTTGAGTCGTACCATCAGGGAACTTGAATCCGCCCGAAGTGCTCTCAACTATGCCGACGACGGAAAGTCTCTGACCCGGAGTGTTTGTCCCGATGCCAACGTTACCGACTGGAAAGAGTACCGCGCCGTTAGAACTCCCGGTTCCCGCCGAGATAGATACACTACCGCCTCCGTTGCCATTGCCATTGCCAGCCGTAAGCGCGATGCTCCCGCCGGCGCCACCATTTGCGCCGTTAAGCGTAAGGCCGCCGCCGGTGACGCCGAAGCTATTCCCGCCGCCGATGAGGCTGACGTTGCCGCCTTTACCTAAAAAACCGCCGCCGCCATTCACCGTCAGGCTGCCTCCGTCGCCACCGTTCGCGTTTGCTTGAATCGTCAGCGAATTGCCGGCGCCGGGAAGGGCCGTAAACAGCGGAGATTCCACCGAGGTGGAAAAATCTGCGCTACCTGTAACGGACAAGGCATTAGACGGACTCGACGTGCCGATGCCGACGTTGCCGCCATCATTAAAAATATTACTGCTGTTCACTACCCATGAAGTTCCATTCCAGTAAGGAGTGTTCCCTGCTGCGGAGCCATTGGTAAGGAAACCAGTGGGTCCGGTAGCTCCGATTGCTCCCGCAACGCCAGTGGCGCCGGTTGCTCCTGTTGCTCCATTCGTTCCGTTCGTTCCATTCGTTCCGTTAGTCCCAGGAGCGCCAGTAGCACCCGTCGGTCCAGTCGCCCCGGTTGCACCTTGTAAGCTACTCGCACTAGCCGTGCCGAGATGCCCGTTCGCATCGATCACAACCGGAGCTGCGCTCGCGACCGTGACGCCACTGATGCCAGCGATAAATGTGGCGCTTTGCGTTCCTGTGGTACCGATGCGGATGGTATTAGCCTCGGCAGCCACACCGAAGTTGCCGATGTCGATGTTGCTATCGCCAGTGGTGAGACTGACACCGGCATTAACGCCTACTGCGATGTTGAAGCTACCGGTTGTGTTGCTTTGAAGCGCATTAGTCCCATGGGCCGTGTTGTTGTCGCCGGTTGTGCTATTAATGAGCGCCTGAGACCCGTTGGCCGTGTTGTTGTTACCGGTTGAGTTGCTAAAGAGCGCACCAGAACCACTAGCTGTGTTGGATAAGCCGGTTGTGTTTTGTTGGAGCGCTTGATTACCATTCGCCGTGTTTTGGGTGCCGGTTGTGTTGCGAGTGAGCGCATTCCAACCGGTGGCCGTGTTGTTCGCACCGGTTGTATTGTTTTGGAGCGTGTGACCCCCGGTAGCAGTGTTGCCGTCGCCGGTGGTGTTGCTTAAGAGCGCTTGGAACCCCATGGCCGTGTTTTCGGACCCGATATTCAAAAATCCCGTCTGATAACCAAAAAATGTATTTGCAGTTTCAATCCTAAATTCTATTCGCCCGGATTTCTGATTATTTACTCTGATATTAAAAGGAACATTATCAGTGGTGCCAATAAAGTTTGTGCCGTCTACCGTGCCAGCGTTTCCAGTGAGAGACCAGGCGTTGAGAGAACCATCAGCACCGGCCGCTCCGGTTGGGCCGGTCGCGCCAGTCGCACCTGCAATACCTTGATCACCGGTCGCACCGGTCGCTCCATTAGTTCCGTTGGTTCCCGCAGCGCCAGTGGCCCCCGTCACCCCGGTCACCCCCGTCGCGCCTTGTGCTCCGGTCGCACCGGTGTTGCCTTGCACGCCTTGCGGCCCGCTCGGACCCTGCACACCACTGCTTCCCTGCGGACCCGTTGGTCCGGTAGGTCCCGTCGGGCCGGTCGGCCCCGTCGGACCACCGTCTGGTTTGGGATGGCGGCCTGTGACTTGAGCTTGCGAACTGGGCGCGCTGAACAAACACAGGCCAGCAGTTGCAGCCACCAACAGCAGAAAACCGAGGCGACACCTAATTTTCAGCGACGACGGCGGGATGAATTGTGGTTTCATAGGCGGATTCCAATGGATCGCGTTCACCGGCGGTCCTGACGAAGGTCCAGCCCCACGAGCATTTCAGCTCGGCCGAAGATGCGTCGAAACGTCGGGTGACGTAATCGGATTCCATTAACAAACAATTTATTAGGCTGTCGAGCTCTATCATCTGATTCCGTGTAAGATATGCTCTTACATTTCGGAACGAAACTCTTGGGTCATTCACCTCACCCTCCTTCTCCGGGAACCAAGATGCGGAGTGTCTCAAGTTTCGATGGCCGACGCAGAACTCGTTAGCGCCTGGGCTGCGCCAATTCGTCAATATAAGAATGACAAACAAGGGGCGCGCTCGTGCCAAGTGCCGCATCAGAATTGACCCCGGATTATTCGGATGTCGCAGATGAAAAAGAATTTCGAATCAGGATTTGAACAAAGTATTTTACGAATTCCGATGGTTGGCTCGATTGGCTAATGGAGGACAGTTCCGGCGTGTGACGAGTTTCCTAGGATCGTCGGCAGGTCTAGCCGCTGAATCCAGCGCTAATCTGACCACGCGCGACTCCTAACTGCATCCAATGTCTTGTTGGATGCGTCGTGCCATTCTTGGTCTGACGTGATGCGCGTTAATCGAGCAGCAAAAGTCGCGGCGCCAATGACCTGCGGAACAGCCCCGAAGAAGAGAGAACAGCTGCCTTACGGGTTTCGTTGTACTGTCTCGGGAGCTGCCGGATCGGCCTTAGCGCCCCGGCGTCGGCTGCGCAGGGGCGGTGAGATGAGACACATCAATCAACGGCGTGCCGCTGGCCCCGGTGAGGAGCGGAAGCTTCCCGTCCCACCGCTGAATCAGCTGATACTGGATGAGCGGGGCCGTGACGCTCTTGGCGAGGAGATCGTTGGCTTCAGCCTGCGCCCGCGCGTTTGTGAGTGTGGCCTGTGCCTCGCCTTCCGCGCGCGCTTTGGCCGCGTTGGCGAGCCCCGTCGCCTGCGCGACATCCTGTTCGGCTTTTACCTTGGCCTGCGCGAGCTGATATTTCTGCTGCTCCGCTGCCTGTTGCGCCTGGATTTTCTGGTTGAGTGCTTCCTGCAAGGACTGCGGCAGGTGCACTTCCCGAATGCCAAAGGAGATCAGGCTCAGGTGACGCCGATCAAATTCGTGCCGTAAGATCTCGGTAATCTCAGTGACCACGTCGGTGCGCTTGGTCGAGGTAATTTCTTCCCAGCCGAACTTCGCCGCCACCAGTGGCACCTCAGAGCGGGTGTATTGACGCACCACCCCGTCCTCTACGATTTCAATGGGCGCACCGCCCCAATCGACGTAGAGCTGGCTCGCGTTCGGTTTCTCGACCTGATACTGAATGACGACATCGAGGTTGATCTGCTGTCCCTCGTTGCTCTGGATTTTGATCGAATCGTCGCCATGGCGCTGACCTTCGCTGGAGCTTTGCACCATCTGGTAGGTCTGAATCGTGACCGGATACTCCTGAATCGCCTGCGAGAATGGATTGATGAACGCCCAGCCCGGGTCGAGCGCACCGGTCGTCACGTTATGGTTTGCCTTGTCGAAGACGATCCCGACATAACCCGGTCGAATACTGCGCCAAGCGGAAAACGTAAGCCCCAGCAACATCAACGCGACGATCCCGACGAGAACCAGCGTGACGATGCGACGGATGGGCGGTGATTGAAAATCATTGGGAGTCATTCTGTTCAACTTTCTCTTTTAATGCCGGAAACTTTCGTCGCTGTTCCACAACATCGGCGCGCCGACGCCGTCCGCGCCATCGATTAATTACCCATGGCGTTAGCAGCAAAGCGATCCGCCACGCAATCCACAAGAGCAGAACGGCAACAGCTATTTCGAGCCAAGTAGGGCTCATCAGCCATCCTTCTCGCACAATCGTCAAGGGGCGCAACCCTGCAGTGAGAGAATTGCTCTACTGGCTCGGTCGCGCTGACAACTCACCACGGCTTGCTCGACGGGAACGTAGCTTTGCTCCACCAGCCTGAACGCCCTGGCTCGTCTTGAGACGGCGCACCGGCGGGTGTAGCCGCTGCCGAACAAAATCGGCGGGGAGGGACACACTAAAACCCGATTACGACAAGCTCCTGACGCAAGCCCAGAAAAAGGGCGTGAAAAGACGTGTCAGTTTCCTTCCGGGAAAGCAGGAAAGTTTCAGGCCTTAAGTTTCAGTGGACGCCTGGCGGGAAAGATTCATGGCTTCTTCGCTTCGGCGACACGCCCTCCAGATTTGACCCCTGCCCTGACCCCCGAAAATCAAATCAGGAAAGCTCACCGCAGCGAGTCCGGCCGTTGGCGGACAGGAAGCCAGAAAATCCGAGAGGATGAACAGGATTAACGATTCGTCGGCCCGCACTCTACGTGACCGGAATCGAGACGGTGAACCGGCCTTTAGTCGGCGGAGAGCGCCAGGGTTAGAAGATCGTGGCTGTAACCGTAGCGGACGACGTCCGCGGCGTTATGCGCTTCCGCTTTGGCCATCAAATTGCGACGATGCGTGTCCACCGTGGCAACCCTCAAGCCCAGCAAGGCTGCGATTTCCTTGCTCGTACGGCCCGACGCAATCAGCCGCAGGATTTGGGTTTCGCGCGGCGTGAGTTTGCCCGTGTCGTGGGTTGAGTCACGCTTTCCGCAGGCCAGGTCGGCCAGCAAGTGGCTGCTCCGCGCGCAAAAATAATCCTCGCCCTGCCTGATGCGCCGGATGGCTTCCAATAATTCCGTGTGATCGCAGGTTTGTCCGACAAATCCGTCCACTCCGCATTGCAGCGCCCGCATGATCTCACTGTCACCGCCACCCCCCGCGTAACATAAAACCAAGAGAGGCGGATTTTGCCGGCGCAGTTTACCGATCTCACTGGCGACCTCGGAAGAAATGAGCTGGGCGTTGAGGAGCAGAAAATCCACTTGGCCCCGCAGGCACGCCTGCAGGGCTGCATCCATGGTCGGGAGTCCCACGACGCGCTGGCCCGCATGCCAATGCTCGTTGAGGAAGGTGACAATCAGTTCGCGAACCAAAACATGATCATCGGCGACGACAAAGCGAAGCGGACCGTGCGCGTTTTTGGAGACTGGTGTCAATTTCACGCTTAAATTCCCGATCCTCTGCAAAACATTACGCAAATCAGCGGGCGCGTTGGTTTATATAGACTGCTTGTTAGGCCGTCGAGTCTTTTTTCCGTGACTCCTTTCTTTCTGGGGAGACGGCATCGTCACCGCATTTTGCTTTCGGTGTTTGATGCTTAAAGCGCAACACTTTGGACCGGGTGGCGGGACGGCTCTTCCGTTCTTTACATCCGCGCGCGGCGGTTCTTAGCATACCTGCGCGAGTTTCCATGATCGCCATTTCTTATCGCCGGGAGGATACGCTGGCTGTGACCGGCCGTCTTTACGACCGGCTCCAGGCGAAGTTTGGAAAACGGAATGTGTTCATGGATTTTGATTCCATCCGGCCCGGGCTGGATTTTCGCGAGCAGATCAAACAGACGATTGAAGGCTCTCGGGTTGTCGTAGCGGTGATCGGCCCCCATTGGTTGGGGGAGCAGCCCGACGCAGCGCGTCGAATCGATGATCCGACCGATTTTGTTCGTTTGGAAATTGCCTACGCCTTGAATCGCGGGATTCCAGTCATCCCCGTGCTGGTGAACAACACACCCATGCCGAACGTGGGAAAGCTTCCGGCCGACATCCAGGCTCTGGCTTTCCGGCACGCTCTCCCTCTCGATAGTGGACTGGATTTTCATCAGCACGCGGATCGCCTGATCAGCGGCATCGCCAATTCACTGGACGTGTTGCCGGCTCCGCCGGAACAGGGCGAAACCGGGGAGCCGGTCGCGGTTGCAACGGGTTCGCGCAAGAAACTGGTCGTGACCGGTGTTTTGCTTTTGTTGAGCATGGCCGCGTTCGCCACCTGGCTTGTCCTGCGTTCAACCAACCAGACGCGCGATCAATCGGCCGCGCATCCAATCAACCCGGTCGCGCCTGCGCGCAGCCCCGTCGCCTTAAATTCGGTCACGGAACAAGCGGTCGCCGTTGCCCCAACGACCGCGCCGCGCATGAACCCAGTCATCGAATTGTCGAGTGTGCCGCCGGGAGCGAAGGTTTTACAGAAGGGTGTCCTGATCGGCACCACCCCGCTGCGGCGCGACGATCTTCCGCCGGGCGACACGACCTTCCTTCTCGTCCATGACGGCTATCTACCGCACGCGCTCAAGGCCGCGCTGGAGGCGAAACAGGAATTCAGACAGGAGATTGCGCTCGCGCAACCCGCACCTGTTTACACCGGCACAATCCGGGTGCGCCCGGATGATCGATCACCGCCGCGACCGGTCGTGATCGCCCTCCATCCTGATCTCAAAACGGGCCACATGACCCAAAGCAGCCGGCGCGGAGATTTTGTGGTAAAATTCACCGGTGTCTGGGAAGAGACGGAATTGCATGCCGTGACCGGCGACGTCGTTTCGCAGCCTGCCGGAATTCAGTGGGCGCCGGAATCCTTCATCCTGCGCTTTGGCGAAGATGGCAAAACCGCCAGTTACGAATGCGCCGCCGATGGGAAAACTTACGCCGCCGATTTGTCGGCGCCGTCCGTGCCAGCGGCGTCGACCTACCGCGGAAGCATTCATCAAGAAGGCGACCAGGGCGGAGCGGGCGTGCCGTTGACGATCAAGTTCGCAGCCGACCGTAAATCGGGCACCGAAACGCAAAGCAGCAAGCACGGGGACACGGTGGTAAAGTTTAACGGCGTCTGGGACGGCCAGACTTTGCGGGTGGTGACCGATGAAGTAGTGGCGAAGCCCAGGAATATCGAATGGAAACCGGAATCGTTCACGCTGCGCTTTGCCGACGACTGGAAAACGGCCGCCTACGAGTGTCATGCCGAGGGCCACGTCTTCAGGGCAGAGCTATCCGCGCCATGAACCAAATACAACCATCAGACCGACTCGTTAGGCTTTTTCTCATCATTACCCTGCTCATCGTGGCCCCGCATCGGTTGCCCGCGCCGATCCAGGAAATTCCGGAAAACCCAACGCCGAACCCGACCGCTGTGCCGACAGCGAAGCCCAAGAAATCGCCGACCAAACCGAAGTCTACCCCGCGGACCGGCGAGGTGACGAAGAGCGCCGCAAACCAACAAACAAGCGCGAAGATCAGCCGCTTCGCCGGCACCTGGGTGGGTACCATGCCGGAGGTTCCCTGGGGCAATGTCGCAACCGAACTGATGGTGGATCAGACCGAGACAACGATGGAATGGCAGGAAAGCGGGAAGCGAAAAGGAGTCGCGAAAGCACAAAGGAGCGGCGACACGCTCTCGGCCAGCTTTCCGGCTGGGCTCACCGTCGCCACATGGTCGCTGACCGCCCAGCCCGATGGCACGACAGCGCGCGTCCGGTTACAGGCGTTTATGAATGACCAGACGGCCATCTTCGGGCGCGTGGCGGTCGAGCCGCGCGCGCCGAAATCCGCGAGATGAGAGTTCGGAACGAGTGACATCCAAAATGGACCGATCTGTTTGAGCCGGCCAGTTGCCGGTTGACCTGTCGGCCAGCCAGAACGTAGAGATACGTTCTGCATGTCCCTGCTTGGCGCGGTTAACCGCATTTTTGGTTCAAAACACGCCGATCCCGCCCCGGATCGGCCGGAAAAATTTTTGTTCATCATCTGCATGAACAACAGCGGCTCGACCCTGCTCGAGCGCGTCATGAGCGAATGCCATAACGCCGTCGGCTTCCCCGCGCCAGGCGGGCCGGATCAGCAGGTCAACGGACAAGGTTTTGTCTCCGACTTCATGCCCATCCCCGGTAAGATGACGCCGCGCTGCCGGCGCATCTGGAGCGAGCAATCCGCCATTCTGGCAAACGAGTTGCATTACCGATGGCCCAAGATTAAGACCCGCTGGCACGAGGAGTGGGCCAAAAACCCGAAGTTTGCCACGGCTAATCCGCGCGTCTTCCTCGAAAAATCGCCGCCGAATATTTTCCGCGCCTCCATGCTGCAGAAGCATTTTCCGGAGAGCTCGTTCATCCTGATGCAGCGCAATCCTTACGCGGTGGCCGAAGGAATCCGGCGCCGCGCCAAGTTATCGCTCGAGCGTTGCATCCAGCATTGGATCCGTTGCGCGCGCCAGCAGATGCGGAACGAAAAAATTTTGCGGCGCGCCATCAAAATGAATTACGAAGAACTCTCCGAACAAGGAGAAGCCTGCCGGCAACGCGTCATCCAGTTCATGCCGGAACTGAGCGATCTCGATGTCGGACGCGATGTGGAAGTGCACTCCCTCGACGGCCGGGTCCGCCAGCCCATCGTCAATTACAACGAGAAGCAGATCGCCCTCCTCTCACCAGAAAACATCGCCGAGATCAACCGTCACCTCGACCAGATTCCCGAGATCATGGCGCACTTCGGCTACGAATACATCCGCGGCTGATTGGTCGGACACACGCAGGTCGTCCCGATTCGTCCCCGATAAGGGAAACTGCCTGCTTCCCGCTAGGGACCAAGGACGCGGCCCAGATTCGCGTTCACCAGCGCCGCATCGCTCTGGTCGATGACGCCATCAACCGTCACATCGGCTCGGAAGTTTGAGGATGTGACCCGTTTGGCCGAGCGACTCTTTGTTGGCTTGAGGTCGCTTTTGTTGACTGTGCGATCGCCTGTGACATCCGCCAGGACCACGTCCATCGGCACCGATGCTGTTCCGAGATTGGTCCCGTCGTTTACTCCAAAGAGCGTAAGTACGAGTGACTGAGAAGAGCCGACCCTCGTCAGGTTCACCGTCACCTGATTGCCATTTACGCTCGGACGGCCGACCACCTGCGGAATTCCCCCCCTGCGAGCCGTTACCGCGGCGGCGCTCACGCTGACCGGCAAGGCAAACGTGATGACCACTTGATAATCGCCGGTCGGTCCACCACTGCGGCATTCCACCCCGGGCAGGCCATTCCGTGGGAGATTAATGTCGAACGCACCGGCGGCACCGTGGATTTTCCGGGAGACGGCTGCGATCGGATCGATCGTGGCAAAACGCAGCGCTTCGAGATGAACCGGAATGGAGTTCCAAGCCGTCGAACAGAAATTCGTGGTGTAGCGGTAATCAAAAACCTTGTCGCCGGCCGGCCCAAGTCCAACCAGTTCGGCATAGGAGGTGTTGCCCAGGTTAATAATATCCGCGTAATCGATCAGGTAATTAGCGGCGGCATCCTCATAGACGCTCGAGCAGATGTAACTAAAAAAAGTCTGGCCATTCGAATAATTCCAGAGCTCTGACGCGGTCGCGGCGGACGGGTCGATCCGATACTTGCGCGGAGTGCTGTAATTTCGCTCCGTGCCCGCCGGCGCGTGGTTCAAGCTGTTTTGCCCGTCATCGAAAAGGAGCAAATGATCGTCTTTCGTGATGGAGAGGGCGTGCTGTCCGATCGGTGGCAAAGTGTTCGTTCCGAGATTGAGCGCGTAGTGGCGGAGAGAGGCGAATTGATACCACTGTTTCGTCGGATCGCCCAGAATCCATTTGATCGCTCCGGTTTCATAGTCGAGCGCGATGACGAAGTTTTCGCGACTCGACACGATCAGCGAATCGTCCGAGCTCCGATAAGTCGCAGCGTTGTTATGGAACCAGTCGTTAGGGGCCGATTTAACAAACTGGGTCGGATCGTCCCCGCCAGAAGTCATGGCCGTAGCCATGATATCGGCCAGGCTCCAGGTTTTCAGAGGATTGCCCAGCGCGTCGACCTCCATCAGGACCGACTCCGTCTGGGTGGTGGTATCCAGCTCCAGGATCATCCCCTCTTTGCCCGGATCAATGTTGTGATGCCCGGTGCCCGTAACACCGAGCGCGCTGTAATCCTGGAGAAAGCTGACGGTGCCATCCAGCTCCATGCGGGCGAGCCCGCTAGGCTGGGTGGACCCGGCGGGCGGAGCCGAGATGTAGATGCCGTTGGCGTAGAAGATAGAAGCAAAACTCGTTAGACCGGCCGTGCCCACCCAACGCACCGCTCCGTCTGTATCCATGATGCTGGGCGATTGCGATCCGCAACCGTTCTTGATCAAAAAATAGTCGTAACTCAGGGTCGTGCTGCTGGTTCTCGCCTGCACCACCGTGGGATCGGTGAAATGGCAGGGATCCGTCCACGCCGCCGTGCTGATCACGAGACTGGTCTGCTGGACGGTGTGGTCCGTGAAAACGTAGGTTAGCCAGACCGTGTTCGTATAGTTCGCGTAGAGCCCAAAGATCGGGATGAACAACGCGCCCGTCTGAGTGTTCAGCGAACCGCGACTCTGCAGGTAACCACTGGTGAAGGTGGCCGAGATGGGCCGCGTAACGGATCCTGGTTTCGGTGTGATCGTAAATTGCACGCTCTGCAAAGCCTGGGCCGGGCTGACGGTGGCGTTGACCTGACTGATAAACGGCGTCGGGCCGGCGCTCTGTCCGACCACGGTCACCGTGGCCGCGTCAGCCCCCGACGGATGGATCAGGCCGATCAAAACCGCCAGGGCCGCGGACCATCCGATGGCGCTCATGGATTCGATAGCAAATTCACAACGATGGACCGACCTCCGGGCACCTATTCATCCTCGGAAGCCAGTCTGCCCACAAAATCGCATTGGGGCAAGGTTCGACCGCAGGGCACGCATACTTCCTCAACCTCCTTGCGTGATGCAATTCAATCAGCCTCCATCAGGGTAGGCTTGTCTTTGGATGGTTTCGACAAGACCGCGGCCATCGCGCAAGGCCGGCAGGTGGCCGATTACGTCTTCGCCCATGCCTTCACGCGCGATCCCATAAAACGCGGTCGTTAGGCGGGTAGGGACGCCGCCACGCGGCGTCCCTACCCGGCTACTCCAGTTTGCGCGTGAAAGCCCCGTTCCCTTCGTCGAGGTAAATGGTCGTTCCGACGCGCGATTGCTGGAGCGATTGCCGCCACGTCCCACTCGAAAAGTCTCGCGTGGCTTCGCTGGTTTCCGTGACGGGCTTTGCTGGATCGGGAGCGTTCGACATCGCCTCGCTCAGGACTCGGCCGTCCATTGGCTGCGGTGATTTGATTTTGAGAATGCTCAGAACGGTCGGCGCCAGATCCACATTCCCGGTCGGCCAATCGTCGGTCGCTCCACCGCGAAAATCCGGGCCGGCCGCAATCAGTATATTGTGCATGTCGAAACGGCTCAGCGTCGCGTGCGTCCCCTTCCCGCTTGGCCGGTTCCAATCCGACTCGATCAGTCCGGGCACGCCGAACACATTCTTTTCCCCCGTCCAACGGAATGCCATAATCACGTCGGGTCCCTGGGCGGCGTCGATCTGTGCTTTGGCGAAAGGGAACGTGCCCGGTGCCTTCGTATTGCTGAAGAAGACCCCGGCGAAGTTGGATTGTTGCAAAGTCTCAATCAAACGCTGCGTGATGGCGGCATCGTGGCCCACGACGTAAAACAAAACGGAACCGCCGTTGCCCACCATCAGGATATCCCCACGCTTCGTTTCGCCCTTAAAATCGACGGCGGCTCGCAGACCCGCGTCGAGGAGATATTTCCGGACGTCGATCGCATGCTCAATCGTGGAAAATCCATGATCCGACACGACCAGGATGTCAGTCGTGTCGCGCACCCCTTTCTGATCGAGCGTGGCCAAAACGGCCGCCAGGTTTTGATCAGATGATTTGATCGCGGCGAGGGCGGGCGGCGCGCCGGGTGCAGTTTCATGTTGCGTCAGATCGGGTTCACCCAGCCACAAAATGGAAAAAGCCGGCACCCCATCTTTCCAGAGCGATTGGGTCAGTGCCATCGTCGTCCATTCGTCGCGCTGGGCATGGGTATACATGGGAAATCCTGGGAACAAGCCGACTCCGGCCTCCATGGGCGCAAGGGCCGCGGCAGGCAGAGAGTCGCCTGCTGAAAGCGTCACGCCATGCGCGCCGGCGTGGGGGTCTGGCTGTCGGTCGAGCAAGAAACCAACGGTTTTGGCGGCGGCCACGGCCGTGCGCCCCCCCGACCGGCGCACCAACTCGGCCAGGGTCGGAACCTTGAGATATTTCCCGTGCGAAAGTTCGTCGCCTTTCTGGATGACGCTGGCCTGCTCGGTGGAAACGAACTTCTTCTTCTCGATGCGCGGCTCATAATCGTAATTGGCGATGAGCCCGCTATGCTGCGGATACATGCCGGTCTCGATGGCCGTGCCATTCACGTGGGTGGCCGAGAGGTAGACGGCGTGATGATTACGAAAAATAACGCCTGCCTGCCCGAGCTGGCAGAGCGTCGGCGCGTTTTCCGGGGTCACCAGGTCGGGCCGCATTCCGTCCCAGACGACGATCACGACATGACGCTCCGGGGCAGCGCTCTTCCCGGGCGGCGCGGCTTGGCCTAACGAACAACCGATCATGGCGCTGACGCCCAGCGTCGCGGCCATTGTTCTCCATCTTCGTGTGCGCACGCGCGAAGGATATTCGGAGATGCGGAAGATGCGACTCGTTTTCTGGCGCCGGCAAGTTGAGCGGCTGCGCCGCTTCTCCCTTTTAGCAAAGCCTTCGAAGAGGTCGTTCCACCACCTATCGCCCTTGCTAAACGCAAGGTGGGTCGCGATCTCCGAGCGCGATGCTAAACTTTCAGCGGCCAGCCGCTCACTCTGAGCGCCCGCTCATTCTCTTAGCAACGCCCTCGGAGAGGCCGTTCCACCCACTGTCGCCGGTGGAAGGACCAGAAACGAATATTCGTCGGCTCCCGCCGCGGCGGGTGAACTATGGAGTCTCGCTCCACCGGCGAACAAGGACCCCGGCCCTTGGCATTGCCGGCAGGTGTTCTACGGTCTCTCATGCAAAACCCGTTGGCGTTCCTGCTGGCTCTGGCCTCGGCCGCTTCCTTGCCAGCCGCCCCCCTGATCCCGACCGACCCGGGGACGAATTGGCCTTACAAAATGACCCAGGAGTTGGGCGAAGGAGTCAGCCTGCCCGGCGGCGCACCTGATGCCGCAGGCAAACTCCACAGCGACGTCATCTACCGCCTCGAAGGAACAGAGAACATGGAAGGGCACTCGTTCTTGAAATTCGAAATGCATCGCGATCACCTCGTCACAACCACCGAGCTTGCGACGATGGATGATCGCGGGATCCACGTTGCAGTTCGCATCGGCCCGGATGGCAATCGCACTTCACTCGCCCCACCGCAAACCATCGTGGCCGCTCCTTTAAAAAAGGATCTCTCCTGGGACTTCGACGGGAAAGCGGGTGAGTCGGACGTGCACCAGCATTATATTGTCCTCGCTGAAGAAGACGTCGTCGTGCCGGCCGGCCGCTTTCATGCGTTTCATATCCACGGCGAACAAACCGCGCCGGATGCCACCACTATCGAACGCTGGTTCGTCCACGGAATCGGGATCGTCAAGGACATCACCACCCGGCGCAACAAGGATGGCGACCTCCTGCAGCGCATCGAACTGGACCTGAAGGAAAAACCAAAAATCGGTCCACGCCCGGAGGTGAAGCCGCCGAGAAAATTGTCCGTCGGACTTTCCAGCGAAGCGGTCGGCGCTTTCACCACCACCTTTTCCACCGCCAACGCGAAAATTTTCGCCCGATGGCAGGGGCGCGGCCTGCGCAGCCAGGCTCGAATCCGGGCCGTCTGGATCGCGGAAAACGTGGGCGATGCGGCCCCGCCCAATTACACGATCGACGAAGCGACGGCGACCGCGACCATCCCTAACGCGCGGGGCGTCTTTACCCTATCCCGGCCCCCGGAAGGCTGGGCGCCGGGTTCTTACCGGGTCGAATTTTACGTGGATGATGAACTGATCGATACCGTGAAGTTAAAGATCGATGCGCCCCATCCGTTCCCGTAGGCGATTCACGATCTTTTTCGAATCCAAATGCCCAGCGGGCCGCATCCAACTGGATAGAGCGCATTATTTATGAAGAGAACATCCATTTTTATCGTGGTGGCCCTGGCCCTGTCCTTCAGCGCCTGCCGCTGGCTGGGCGTGCGAGGGAACGGGCACATCAAGACGGAGCAACGAGATATCACGGACTTCTCCGAACTCGAGGCCAGCGGGATGTTTGACATCGAGTGGCGCAGCGGAGCTCCTTCCCTCACCGTGACGACGGATGAAAATCTGATGTCCTACGTGGAGAACGGACTTCATGATAACAAACTGCAACTCCGGGTGCGGGAGCGCATTCTCCCGACGCACGGGCTCAAGGTCATCCTTTCGAGCTCGAGTCGCACCGGGGCGAAGCTGACGGGGGCCTCCGAGCTGGTGGCGCATCAATTAACCGGAAGTTCTTATGCCGTTCAAACCACCGGCGCGGCCGACGTAAAACTCGACGGCCAGATCGACCACCTGCTGGCCGACATGACCGGCGCCAGTGAACTCAGCGCCAAGTCGCTCCAAACCCGAACCGCTGAAATTTCGACGACGGGTGCGGCCAGCGCGGAGGTCTCGGTGAGCGAAAGTTTGAACGTGACCATCACCGGAGCGGGCGAGGTCATTTATCACGGAAATCCCACCGTGCAAAAAGAAGTGACGGGCGCCGGCGAAGTGCGGCGCAAAGACTAGCCGGGATTCTGCGCCTCCCGCCAGCTACGAGAGGGCAAAATCCCGCGCCCTTCTTTATCCGGACAGGCAGTGGCGGCGCTTCTTCCGATTATTTCGTAACCGGAATGAAGACAATTCTCCTGCTAAACCTGTCGAACCTGTTCATGAACCTGGCCTGGTATGGCCGTTTAAAGTTCAAAAACTCGGCCCTATGGATCGCGATTCTGGTCAGCCGAAGCATCGCCCTGCTCGAATAGGTGTTTCAAGTCCCAGCCAATCGCATCGGCTCCAACCAGTGGCCCGTACCTCAATTAAAGGTTTTGCAGGAGTGTATTACCCTGGTTGTTTTCACATTTGTGGCGTTTGCGCTTTTTCGATCGCCCGTGAAATGGAACTATCTGGTCTCTTATGGCTTCATCGTCGGTGCGGTATTTTTCGCGTTTAAGTTCTAGCACGCACATTGGCGGCCAGGCCCGCTACCTCTCGAGATACCGGCGCGTCCTCGCTATTTTTATATTTGCGCTCCTCCTGAGCGGCTTGAGCGCCTTCCCGCTCCAGGCTGAAATCTTTTCCGTCTCCCATTTCCTCGGGATCCCCGACCCCTCCGCCTTCGCCAGCCTGCACGGCCTGCGGCATTGGATCGCCTTTGTCGCTTTTGGATTGCAGCAGACTTACGCGCACTTTCCCTTTTTCGGATATGCCAGCGACCGGCTCGCGTTCGGTCACGTGGTCATTGCTCTTTTTTTCATTCTGCCGCTGATCGATCCGCGGCGCTACCGCGGGGTCCTCCAGGTGGGCCTGATTGCCTGCGCCGGTGTGTTCGTCATCGCGCTGGTGTGCGGTCCGATCCGCCATATTCCGTGGGGCTGGCGTCTGCTCGATTGCAGCTTCGGATTGTTCGGCGCCATCCCGTTGCTTTACTGCCTGCGCCTGACGGACCGCGTCGATTAACCATCGCCGGGCAAACGGCTACCCGCCTTGGCACCCGCCCATGGTCCGCTCCCGGCAAGAGGGAGCATTTTAGCCGATTGGCCGCGGCCACATTTTATATGAAACACGGAATTGTTCCGTTGCTATCCTGTCATGCTGGGGGACCTTATCCTCTCATGCATAAGCTCTGGCCGATTCTCGCTTCCCTCGTTCTCACCGGCTTCCCCACCTTCGGGGGCACTTTCAGCACGACCTCCACGTTTATCCCCGTTCCGGATCAGGCCATTGGCACCGCCTCGGGCGACACCATCCCCAGTTCCACCAACACCATCGAGCTCGATGCCAATGTCTATATTCCGGATGGCGTCGCGGCGCCGGCGCCGGCCATCGTCATCATGCACGGCTACGGCGGCTCAAAGAACGACGGCCCGGTCGTGACCTTGGCCCAGGATTTCGCCGGTGCCGGCTACGTGGTGGTGACGCCGAGCGCGCGCGGCTTTGGCCAATCGGATGGCTTTGTGACATTGGCGGGCCCTAACGAAATCAACGATCTCAAGACCATCATCCTCGCCACGCAGACGGGCCAGATTGGTGATTCGCCTGCCGTCGCGATTCCGATCAACCCCACCAGCAAATTCGGTGTGACAGGCGCGTCCTACGGTGGCGGCCATTCGTTCGAAATCATGCGCACGCACGTCGCCGGACTGGCGGCGGTCGCGCCGATTATTGGCTGGACCGATCTTTACCAGGCACTCAGCCCGAACGATGTGCCGAAGCTTTCCTACGCCGTGGGCTTCTTTGCCAGCGGGTTCAATTTCACGAGGCCCAATTATGACAACTTCATGTTCGACCGTTTCCGCCATCTGCTCGGCGGCGTGCCCGAACAGAATCGCCAGGGCAATGCTCAGGCAAACGTCGATTGGCGTTCCGTCATTTTTAATCCCTCCGAGCTGACCGTGCCCGCGTTTGTGATTCAAGGTTGGAAGGACTGGCTCTTCCCGGCCGAACAAGCCACCAGTCTTCTCCAAGCCAATAGTGGGATTCCGTTTTTTAAATTGTACATTGGCGGCCTCGGCCATGCGCCGGCCACGACCGATATCAACAACCCCGAAGCCGTCTATCTGCGCACGCAGTTGCTCAGCTGGTTCGATCATTGGCTCAAGGGCACCGACACGGGAATCACGACGGAGCCGCCCGTCACGGTCGCGCCGGCCAGAACAGCCATTTGGTCGCAGGCCGCGCTCATCCATTCCAACACCTTTCCGCTGCCCGCTACCACGACGACCACTTATTACTTCAACGGACTTCATCTCTCCACGGCCGGCGCCGCGGGCACGCCGCTCTTTATTCCGCCTACCACCGCAAGCACGGCGATCATCGATCCGATTCGCGCGGCTCTCGGCAGTTCGGCTGACGCGTTGATCGCCGCCGCTGTCCTGGTGAACAATCTTTTGAACTCGGGCGCAGGCATTCTTGATTCCGGCATCCTCACCCAGTTCGACAATAGCGCCGCCGGAAAGACTTTTTCCACTTTGCCGCTGGCCGGCGACACCAAGGTGATCGGGTTGCCCGCCCTCCATCTCTTTGTTTCCGCGAAGGGAGCCGGCGCCTACTATTTCGTGGAGATCCTGGAGACCCTTCCGGATGGCTCAAACCGATTGGTCACGCGCGGCGCGTTCAAAGATCACGCCAACCGTTTCAAAGCCGCGCACGAGATCGATTTCTCGCCGTTCTCCATCAATCACACTTTCAAAGCCGGCAACGAAATCAGCGTCCGCGTAGCCAGTCGGGATTTCCCGTTCTTCCTGCCCAACCTCTCGGAACCGACCATTCAGATTTACCGCGACTCCGCCCATCCCTCCAACGTCACATTGCCGATTGTCCCCTGAGGGAACGCGGCAGCAGCGCGGCTTAGCTGCCTTTACTCCCAGCCGATCTGCCGGCCTTTGTTCTGTTCCTCCAGCCAGGCTTGCAGCGGTTTAAAGTAATCCGCCATGGCGCGGGTTGAGATGTCTTCGCCGGTCGCTTCCTTCAAGACCTTCCGCCAATCTTCCGTGGCACCCTTCTTCAGAATGTTATCCAGGAAGGCGCCGACTTCCTTGTTGTCGGCGTAGTTACAGGATTGCGGCGCCTGATGCAGGATGTGGCGCGCGATGTAATCGTGCAGCTGGAATTTAAAAACCGTGGCAAAGGCGTAGTTATAATAATAGGCCGGCGTGTCGTTGATGTGCGTCTTGGTGGCGGCGTCACAAAATTCCTCGCCGCGCGGTGAGGGCGGTTCCACGCCCTGCATGTCGCTCACATACTTCCACCAGCGCGCGTTCCACTGCGCGGCCGGGAGGTTGTGCGCGTAGATGTCGGCCTCCCAATGAGGCATGACTCCGGCCGAGAAGAAAATAAATGGAATCGAGCGGGCCAGCGCGTCATCCAGGAGGAAGGCCGTCTTGTCCGCTTTGAAATCCGCCGGCAAAATACCGCGTGACTGCAAATACGGAACCTGGCTCGAGGCCAGCGAAATTAATTCGCCGACTCCTTCGTGGAATCCCGGAGCCGCGCCATTGCGCAACAAATACGGAACTTCCGGCCGGCTGTAAGCCTTGAAGTAATAACCGTGCCCCAACTCGTGGTGCGCGGTGAAAAACCATTTGGAATTCGGCTCGATACTTTGGAGCGAGCGAATGTCGTTCTCCAGATCAATATGCCAGCAGGAAGCGTGGGTGTTCTTCTTGCGCTTCGAGTCTGGCGGCAGCGGATAAAGATCTGATTTTGTCCAGAAAGTCGCGGGCAAAGCGGAGAAACCGAGGCCGGTGTAAAATTGCTCGGCCGTCTTGATGATCCACTCCGCCTTCCGGCCTTCGAAGTATTTGTCGATATTGGCCGCATCCACCAGGCCGGTCCATTCCTGGCTCCAACGGTTGTTGATCCAATGCGCCGGAATTTTTTTGGGCACCGGCTGATGATATTTCTCGGCCAGCTTGTACTTCGACCAAGTATGCAGCTGGAGATAGAGAGGGCGCAGGGTCGTCATCCAACCATCCAGCATCTTCATCATCTCCTCCGTCGTCATCTGGTAGGACGCGACCTCGAGAGAGAAGTAATCCGGATACTGCATTTCTTTGGCCACCCCGTTGCGCAGGTCGCGCAATTTCACGAGGTTCTCCTTGAGCGCTTTGCCCGATTCCTTCGACGCCTCCCAGATTTCCTTTCGCTCCGCTAAATCGGTGCTGCTATCGAGTTTGTGATCAATCTGGTTGGCCGTGATCGGTTGCCCCTTCCATTTAAACTCGAAGCCGTTCAACAAGGAGGCCTGTTTGGTTTCGGCTTCTACCCGCTTCGAGACCAGGTCCGGATTCGTCATCGGCCCTTCCGCGGCGTTGAGCAGGAGCTGCTTCAACTGCCGAACCGTGATGTCGTTCAATTCGCTGGCGTGTGAAAGCAGATCGCGCGCTTCCTGGATCAACGCGGGATTCCCATTGAAGGCGGCGGCGGCTTTGCCCGCCACCTCGGCCGCGGCATCATGCGCCTCACTCACATCGGTCACGGCCAGCCACTGCGCTTCCTGGTTGATTCTGGACAGGCCCTGATAGCCGGTATTGGCCAGCTTCAGGAAACGATCGGCCCGATCCTGCAAGGCCGAGTCGTTCGCTCCAAAACCAGAAACGGTTACACCCACAAACAGGAAAAGAGAAAAGAGAGAAGAGAAACGCTTCATACCGGATCGTAAACGACCGCGCGGCCGCATAGAAGTCTTTTGCGTCAGGGTAGGGACGCCGCGCTGCGGCGTCCACTCCGCGGGCCTGACAAGCAATCGGCCTATCTAATTAGAATATGGAACATCAGGCCGGCCACTCCGCTGACCAGCACAACGAGGATGACACTCCATTTCCAACGCAACAAACCGAACAGAGCGACCATGCAGATACCGAGAGCGAACCAGTCCAGCGTGCGGTGCGGGAAGAGAACCTGCAGACCGAACCAGACGGCCAGATTCAAAATCACTCCGACCACGGCCGCGGTGACGGCGGAGAGCGCCGCCGCCAGGCTCATGTTGCCACGCAAACGTTCGATGTGCGGTCCACCGACGAGCACCCACAGAAAACAGGGCGTGAAAGTCACCCAGGTGGTGATGAGCGAGCCCAGAGTCGCCGCGAGCAAGGGCGACATCCCGTCGGGATGCTGCCACGCTCCCATGAATCCCACGAACTGCACCACCATGATGAGCGGGCCGGGCGTCGTTTCAGCCAGGCCGAGTCCGTCCATCATCTGCCCGGGCTGCAACCAGCCATAATGATTGAGTGCCTGCTGCGCCACGTAAGGCAACACCGCGTAAGCCCCGCCGAAAGTGACGACGGCCGCTTTACTGAAAAAAATTCCTTCGCGAAACAACGTACTCCCCCAGCCCATGCTCAATCCAGCCAGTAAAGTCGGCGTCAGCCAAAGAACGATGCACACGATCGAGACGCGGCAGGCGCGTGCCCACGATGGCCGGGTGTGCTCCGGTGAGTCGTCATCGTCGCCCAAAACGGATGCATGTTCGGGCAAGCCGTAACCCGCGGTCACATGAAACTTCCGAAGCCAGACGCGGCCTCCCACCAGACCCAGGAGGCCGGCGCCGAAAATGATGAGAGGAAAGGGCGCCTTCAGAAAAAAGATGGCGCCAAACGCGACCGCGGCGATACCCCACATGACCTCATTCTTTAGCGCCTTGCGTCCGATGCGAACGACCGCCGCGATCACGATTGCGGTGACGGCCGGTTTGAGTCCGTAAAAAATCGCAGCGATGGATGGGACGTTCCCGAAAGCCGCGTAAATATAGCTTAGCCCCCAAAGCACGAACATGGACGGGATAACGAAAAGCGTCCCGGCGACGATGCCACCCCAGGTGCGATGGAGCAGCCATCCCAGATAGATGGCCAGCTGCTGCGCTTCCGGCCCAGGCAGCAGCATGCAATAATTCAAGGCGTGGAGAAAGCGAGCCTGGCTGATCCAGCGCTTTCGCTCGACCAACTCGGTCTGCATGATGGCAATCTGGCCGGCCGGACCGCCGAACGAAATAAAGCCGAGCTTCAACCAGAACCGGAAAGCTTCGGCAAAGCCAGGAGCACGCCCCGGCGCTGAGATTTTCTCCTCCAAATTAAATATGGACACCGCAACGGCGCACCAACGCGGCCGTCAGAAGATAGGCCCCGACCATGATGAGGAGACCGATCCCGAGCGCGAGTGGAAAACCGACTCCCCGTTTCAGTAAGACGGCCAGGGCAACGAAAAGCGTGAGCGAAGTGAGGGCCAACGAGGCCAGGATCCCGTCGCAGAACGAGCCGGCCCGTTTCGTGATCTGCGTGATGCCCACAATCGTTAGGGCAGAAATCACAACCTTGATGACGTAAAGGCTCATGAACGATGCTAACGTACAATGCCCTGACCGGGAGGAAAATAGGAATTCAAGGCCGCTTGCCTCTTGCTTCGCGCGAGACATATGCTCGGCTTCCCGGCAGGACTGCCGGAGAGCAGCCAGGGTCATGACAGAACACTCGCACGCGCCCCAAAATTTCAACCGCGTCTTCGCCA
>JBBRDU010000010.1:0-62338 GCA_038203615.1 Chthoniobacterales bacterium | reverse complement strand
ATCCGCAGGCCATGCCGTTGATGAAGCAAACACTGACGCCCGGGCTCGAGCTCAAGCTGGAACGAACACACGACCTTTCCGCGGTGATCCACGCCGAGCGCCTGGGTGACGGACGCATGTTGATTACGGCCATTCCGCTGATCTACGGCACCTACACGGTGACGCGAGGACCTGGCACGTTTACGCTGGAACCGCCGCTGAGTTTATATCTAGAGGGCGGCTGGCCTTTGTACAAGGAGCAGACCCGGCTGCGCGCCGAAATGCGTTACGCGGATTTTCGGCGCGGGGCGTCGCCCCGAGGTGAGATCATTCCAGGCCTCGCCCAGAATGGCACGCCCCCGCCGCCTGAGCACTCTCTCGTGCGGGTGGAATCGGCCAAAGCTGTCCATCCGGTGGCCGCCACGCCGACTCCGGCAGCGGTCCAAATTGCAGCGGCCAAGCCAACTCCCACGCCGAAGCATGGGAAGCTGGCCAAGAATCAAAAACCGACGCCCACGGCGGCGCCCTCCAAGGCGCCGGCGGTTGTGGCGCAACAGCCGGCTCCGCCCAAGATTGCGCCGACGGTTGCCCCTCCGCCGCCACCTCCGGTCGCGGTGGCGGCCGCGACAGCACCAGCCGCGACGCCACCCATCGAGGTGGCGGCTGCTCCCGCCCCCCCGCCACCGGTCCCGGCGAACCCGACCAGCGCGTTGGCCTCGACCGCTGGCGGCGGCAGTTGGAAAACTTTCGCGCCGGGCAAAATGCCGTTAGGCCGTCTCGTCGAAACGAACGATCTGAAGGACCTGGCTGACCGCGGAATCGTGGGCGAGCGCGTGTATTTAAAAGGCCAGTTCGTGGTGAACTTCGCAGATGCGAACAAGGCGGTCTTGCGTCCGCGCACGCGTTTGGCCAGCGCGATGCTGCATCTGGGAAGCGGAACATCCACGCGCATCATCGTGGAATTTCCCGCTGGCTACTCTCCTCCTGCGCAAGGTTCTGTGGTAAACCGGGACGAAGCGCGCCCGCTCGAGATCACGGAAGTTCGCAAGCAGGAAGACGGGCAGCTCAACGTCTTCGCGCGCGAGATCATGCAGTAAGGAAGGGAGAAGCGGAAATCCTGCCGCTTTGTTCCTGACAGGCGCGACTGAAGCCGCCGCTACTCCTCGCTGCCCCGGCTTTCCAGGATTATTTTGCCCTCCTGGATCTCGAACGTCTTGAGATTATTCTTCTCCGTCCATTGCTCGATATAACGCCGGAAGCCCCAAGGGCCACGCCAGTTCAGAACATCTTCACCGACCGGTTTGCCGTTGACCAGGATACTCGCGACGCGAGCGTGGCTGGGGTTCCCATCGAGGGGCGACTGCACCGTGCACTCGGCGTTCATGTAACGACCGCGCAGCAGTCGGAGCTTATCGAGTGGCACACTGATCTGAAGCCGGGCCGTGTCGTGATCGATCGTGACGAATACTAGACCGCGAAGATCCGTCTCGGATTGAATGAGGGCGTTGAGCTCGTCCGCAGTCATCTCGATGCGTTTGGCGGTGTGAGCGCGCGCGGCCCGCTCGAAATCGTACCATTTGGTTCGCGCGTCTTCCTGCTCCCGCTCCGTCGTCACGTTGGCCGGCAAAGGCACCTGGCTCGTGGCGAAGTAGGAAGTCCGCAGAACGCGGACAGCCAGGAAGGTGCCGCCGACGAAGGCTGCGCCGAGCAGAAGAAAAAAAGCGACCAGAATCAGGCACCCTTTGGCGAAACAGCCCATGCCCCTTGAAGCCGGCGGGGGTTCGATCCAGGAGGGATTCACGGGTGCGATTCCTTTTCCAACTGACCCTGCGCGGCGATCAACTTGTCATAGAGACCGCGCAATCCGTCCGAGATGGTGCGCGCGCCTGCCAGCATCGGCATGAAATTGGTGTCACCCGTCCAGCGCGGCACGATATGCAGATGCAGATGATCGACCACGCCCGCGCCGGCGCTCTCCCCGAGATTTAAGCCCACATTGAAACCCTGTGCCTTCATCGTCGTGCGCAACAAGCGCTGTGCGTGGGTGACAAGGTTCCAAAGTTCGATCACTTCGTTTTCTCCGAGCGCGGCTAGATCCGCCGTTTTCCGGTAGGGCACGGCCATGAGATGACCGACCGCATAAGGATAACGGTTCATCATGAGAAAGGCGTTCTTACGGCGGGTCACGACGAGATGCTCCGCGTCGTCGCTGGCAGTGGCTGCCTCGGAAAGGAAGTTCGAGTTGCGCGTTTCCTTTTCAAAATACTCCACCCGCCAGGGACACCAGAGGGTTTCGAGCTCAGACTTGGGAAATTCCGCCGACATAGCAGTCGGCTGCGAAACTAAATTTCCCCCCGTCAAAGTCGAGCAAGCATTTCGGGTTCGATGTTCGAAGGGCACGAATCCCGGACGCCCCCGACTGAGCGAGGCGGCTACAGCGCTTTCTTCCTGTAGCCACGGTGCTTCGAGATCCTGTCCGCCATCGGACGGACTCGCCGTGGCGAGCCACGCCCTAGAGGCGCGACGGAGGGTCGCCATGAGGGAACTGAGCCGTTGGACGTTTGTTAATTGCTCCCACCTCGTGCGAGCAGCACGTAGGTGCTCCCCTGCTCTGCTCGTTTGGCGGACTTCAGTTGCGTCAGAGTCGGGCCGCGCAAATCACGGAGATAATTCGCGGTCTCCTCCGCCGGAACGATGAGCGCATCGAGCTGCCCGGCGTTCCAGGCGGCGACCGCCGCCTCCGGTTCAACGAAGTGCGTTTTATCCAGATAAAGGAGCATGCCTTCATCGCTTCCCGCGACCGCTTCATAGCGCCAGTGATGGGTGGCTGCCTCCTGCCGGACGAGCCGGCCGAATTCGACGACCGCGTCCCGCCGCCCCCGGTAACCCGAGGCAACTTTGAATGCGGTATACCCGCCGGTGAACAAAAGGGCGAAGGCCAGCGCCCCCAGGGCCAGCCGTTGCGCGAGAAACCGCCGCTGTTCGTTAGGCAATAAATGTCCGGCCTGAGCGGCCAGCAGCAAACAGAGCGGCGGAATGATCGGGAAAATTCGGTCGACGCGCTTGGAGGGCACGCACGACATGACGATCAACCCGCCCAGGCTCCAGGCGAGCAGCCACAAGGTTTCCGGGGCCCATCTCCGGTCCGGGGCGGTCGCTCCGCTCTTCCTGGATCGCCCGCCGAGCCAGGCGAAGGCGATCAGCAGAATGCTCCAGGGCGCGAACTTGTGCAGCAGATGCGGCACATAAAAATAGAGCGGCTGCGGCCGATGAATCGTTTCGCCGAAACGGCCCACGAACTCGCGCATCACCACCTGGTCGTAAAAACCCGGCACGGAACGAATCCCGGCGATGGCCCAGATTAAGAAAATGCCGAGCGACGCCACCCATGGCCACCAGCCGGGCCAGGCGGTGGCCGCGCCGGTTTTGCGTCGCCACCATTGGAACCAGAAAATTCCGGGAAGCAGAAAGGCGTAAACGATGGGCCCTTTCATCAACACGCCCGTCGTGAGGAGAGCAAAGATCCAGACTCGATCAGGCGTGCTCCATGCCTGGTTCGATCGGATGTGCTGCCAAATGGAGAGGCCAATGAGAAAGAGTACGAGGGCGAGTGGCATGTCCGTTCGCACTAGCGTGGCAAGCCGCGGACTGAGCAGATTGAGGGTGAATGCGCCGAACGCGATCAGGCCAGCCACGGCGCCGTAAGCGGAAATTCCCGCGCGCGCCAGACAAAGGGCCAGAACGACGGCCGCGGCGAAGGAAGGCAGCCGCCAGGCCAGATCCCATGAGCGAGTGATTTCGAAAACGCCGGCGGAGATCCACCCGACCAGCGGTGGTTTGGTGGCGACGCGGACCCGAGGCGTGTGTTGATAAATCCAATGCCCCTGCGTCACCATTTCGTAGGAGGTAAAGGCCTGCTTGGCCTGATCATAATCGTCGAGCTGCCACGGGAGATTAGTCGCGGCGAAGAGGAGGCAGGCCACGAGGGCGACAATCCAAAAAACGCGATTGTCGCTCAGGAGAGTATTCGGCCAGGTCTTGCCCATGATTGCGCGGTTCAATCGCGCCAAAGAACCGCGCGCACCGGAGCGCCATCGCCGCCCGCAATTTTCAGAGGAAAAGCGGCAAAGTTGTAAAGACCCGGTGAAACCGCGCTGAGGTCGAGAGATTCAATAATCCAGATGCCCGCCCGCGCGAGCGCGTGATGATTCGCCAGCACCTTCGCATCAATCGAATCGACCGACGGCAGATCGAGGCCGAGCAACTGGACGCCTTTCGTCTGCAACCATTCCGCCACGTCGGAGGCGATGACAGGGATCCACGACGGGAAAACCGTGCCGTCGCGCCAGGCGCCGGTCTTGATCAGGACTCTCGAGGCGGCGCTGATGTTGGCCTCCTCCGGGCGCAGATCGTCGATTTCGATAAGTCTCTTCCCGGCGGCGGAAAACCGGTCAGCCAGATCGATGACGGCGGCGCGGCCCAAATAACTTTCCAGCGGCGCGCGCTCCGTGGTGGGCCCGCTCTCGTCGAAATGAAACATCGCATCGGCGTGGGTGCCGTTATGCACGCTCATCCTGATGGAGCCGAGGTTGACCACGGCGCCGGCGCTGATTTTTTGGATTAACCGGAACTCGAACGGCGTGTCGCCCGGCCAGGGGGCCAGATCATCGGCCAGTGTCCGCGAAATATCCCAGATGTTCATGTGAGCGGACTCCACACGGGAGCGCACGCTTCCAGCGTGCTCCTTTCGGCATCTTGCCGGAAGAACCCAAGCAAACAGGTCTCGCGGAAAAATGCCGCGAGCGGCCCGCAAGATGCGTGCGCTCCCCCGAACGAAGCGTTTCGTGGCAGGGGCATTCTATTCGTCTCGTCCACGGTTCGTGAAGAAAGCACAGGTGGAATCATGCAAAGGATCGTGCCGCTTGTCCCGCGATTTATCGAGGCGCGGCTTTCAGTTCCTGCGCGATGGCGGCGGCCGCTCGTTCGCTGGCGCCCCCCTCGCCCAGGCTCCCGATAATCTGGTCGAAGCGAGTCGTCATTTGGGCGCGCGCGGAAGGATCGTCCAAAAGGCGAGCCACGGCCGCGGCCAGCGCCCGTGGTCTGGCTTCGTGCTGAATGAACTCGGGAACAACGGCTTCGTTAGCCAGAACGTTCGGCATCCCCAGATAATCCACTTTCACGACCAGGCGACCCGCCAGGTAGGTTAACCAGGCGACCTTGTAGATCAGGACAAAGGGCAACCGAAAATAGGCCGCCTCGAGCGTGGCACTGCCGGAAGCGACGATCCCGGCCTGGGCCCGTTGCATGGTCCCGGCGGCAAACCCTGCCCTCACTTCCACAAACGGCTGTTCGTTAGGCCAGCGCTGCAATTGCCCTTGGATCTCGCGAGCCAGGTCGGGCGAAGCCGCCGCCACTTCGAAGCGCAAGCGGGGCCGGTTGCGCCGAAGTTCCCGCGCCGTTTCAAGCATGACCGGGAAAATCTTACGAATTTCCCGGCGGCGACTGCCGGGAAAAAGCGCGACCAGATCCGGCTGGCGCTCCGTCTCGCGGCGCAGCGGCTCGAGCCGTTCGTGCATCGGGTGTCCCACGAAAATGGTGCGCAATCCCGATTTATTGTAGAGCTCGGCTTCGAAAGGAAAGATGCACAGCATCAGGTCAAGCCAGCGCGCCATTTGCTTGATGCGGCCCCGATTCCAGGCCCAGACCTGCGGACTGATATAATAAATGAGGCGCGGGCCATTCGGCCTTTTTCGCAAGGCGCGAGCCAGGCGCAGATTGAATCCGGGATAATCGATCAACACGACGGCCGCGGGCTGGCAACGCTCGATTTCCCGGAGCGTTTCCTGAAACTGCGCTCGAAAATAACTGTAATTCTTTACGACCTCCCATAAACCGACGACGGCAGAGTGATCGATCCAATCCTGAAATGGCGCCCCGGCAGTCGCCTTCATCTGGGGCCCGCCCCGCCCGGCTAAATGCAGGTCCGGAATGATCTCCCGGAGCGAACGCATGAGCGCCGCGCCATGGTTGTCGCCGCTGACTTCGCCGGCGACACAGTAAATCGTCTTAGGCACTCGATCCGATTCGCTTCGTAATTTCGACCGCCAGTTCCAGCGCAGCCGTGGCCTGGAATCCCGAGACGCGCGGTTCGCGCCCGGTGCTGGCGCATTCGACAAAGGAAATGAGCTGCCGCTTCAACGGTTCCTCCCGTTCGATCTGCACCTTGTCGCGTTTGATGCGGCCATCGGCCTTTCGATAAATTTCACCGCTCTGATTCTGATAATCGAGCGAGAGATAGGCGTCCTCCTGGAAAACGCGAATCTTGCGCATCCGCTCGGGACTGATCCGGCTGGAGGTAATATTGGCCACGCAACCGTTCTCAAAACGAATTCGCGCATTGGCAATGTCTTCGCCGCGGCTGAGCACAGGGACACCCACCGCGTCGATGTTTTGCACGGGGGAGCGAACGAGATGCAGGATAATTTCCAAGTCATGAATCATGAGGTCGAGCACCACGCCGATATCCGTGCTGCGGTCAGGATAAGGAGAGAGGCGATGCGCTTCAATGAAACGCGGGTGGGTCAGGCGGGCTTCCAGCGCGCTCAATACCGGATTGAACCGTTCCACGTGGCCCACCTGTAAAACCAGGTGTTGGCGAGCGGCCAACTCGGCCAGCTCGCTCGCGTCTTTCGTATTCTCAGTGATCGGTTTCTCGATGAGCAGATGTTTGCCGAGGGAGAGAAGCGGCAGCGCGACTTGGTGGTGCGTGCTCGTCGGTGTGGCGATGGAAGCCGCATCGATCAACCCGGCAAACTCGTCCAGCGATTTAGCTGCGGTCACGCCGTACTTGCGGGCGATCGCATGGGCCCGCGAGGGGTCGACATCATAGATGGCGGTGAAAGCGATACCGGGCAGCTCGGCATAAAGGCGGGCATGGTTCGACCCGATATGTCCGACGCCGACGACGCCTAGGCGCAGCGTCTTTGCAGTTGAAGATGGTTCCATGGGAATGACAGCCGTCGCCGCACTCAACGGCAATGGCAAATCAAACGCAAATGCAGTTGGGCGGGCCAGACGGAAATTGTGAGCCGCCGGATCCCACGCGCACAGCAAGGGCCTCTGTTTCTGTAGGGAAAGGCGCTGCCTTCCCTAAAAGCTGACAGCTTCCCCGACAAAGGCATGAGTGATGGAACGGCCTCTTCCCTGGCCGCCGTAGCCTCGGCGAAGGTCGCGAGGGCGTTGCTAAATTCTCAGCGGCAAAGCCGCTCATCTTGAGCTCCGGTGGCGTTGTCCGCCCGACGCATGCAGTTGTTTGCCTTTTCTTTTCCAACCGTTTACGTAATCGTCTCTTCGTGGCCAAAACGGAATCCCGACTGCCCGTCCAGAAAACCTACAAGCTTTTCATCGGCGGCAAGTTCGTCCGCGGAGAAAATGGACGCGTCATCCCAGCCCGCACCAAGGACGGCCAGATCCTGGCCAACTTCTCGCGCGCGTCGAAGAAGGATTTTCGCGACGCGGTCCTGGCCGCCCGCAGCGCCTTCGGGAATTGGTCGAAACAGAGCGCCTATCTGCGTGGACAAATCCTGTATCGCGCAGCGGAAATGCTCGAGATGCGTCGCGCCGAATTACAAGGCGAGCTGGCCCGCACGAACGGCGCGCGCGCTTCCTCGTCGACCAGCGAGACCACCGCGGCCATCGATCGCCTTGTTCATTACGCCGGCTGGACCGATAAGTTCAGCCAGGTTTTCGGCGCCGTGAATCCGGTGGCCAGTTCCCATTTCAATTTCACCACGCCCGAGCCGACCGGCGTCGTGGTGGTGGTTTGCCCCGATGAACCACCTTTACTCGCGCTCGTGTCTCTGGTGGCTCCCGTCATCCTGAGCGGCAACACTACCATCGTGCTGGCCTCCCCGACGCAGGCGCTGGCCGCCCTTACTTTTTCGGAGATCATCGCGACGAGCGATTTACCAGGAGGTGTGGTGAACGTGCTGGCCGGCGACCGCGCCGAACTGGCGCCCCATTTTGCCAGCCACATGGATGTAAATGCGATCGTGGATGCGAGTGGCGACGACAAAGTGGAGCGCGAATTGCAACGCGGCGGCCAATTCAATGTCAAACGTTACGTGCGTCGTGATCTCACGCCCGCGCAATGGCGCGGCTCAGAGGCGGAGAATCCATATTGGATTCTCGACACCGTCGAGATGAAGACGGCCTGGCACCCGATCGGGCTCTGAGCGTGCGCGCGCTCGTGATCGTCCTGGATAGCGTCGGCATCGGCCATGCCCCGGACGCTGGAAAGTACGGCGACGAAGGCGCGCACACCCTTGGGCACGTCCTCGAACAAACGCCCGACCTCACCCTGCCCGCCCTCTCCAAGCTCGGCCTGAGCGAAGTGCTGGGCCAGTCCCATCCGAGCCTGCGCCCTTATCTCGCCAGTTTTGGCAAAATGCAGGAACGTTCCGCCGGCAAGGACACCACCACCGGGCACTGGGAACTGGCCGGCACAATTCTAGACGTGCCGTTTGCGGTTTATGAAACGTTTCCCAACCCACTCGTTAGGGCGATTGAGCGCGAGGCGCGCGTCCAATTTATCGGGAATTACGCGCGCAGCGGCACGGCCATTCTGGAGGAACTCGGGACCGAACATGTCCGGACCGGGTCGCCCATTCTTTACACGTCGGCCGATTCCGTTCTCCAGATTGCCGCGCATGAAGAGGTCATACCCGTCAAACGGCTCTACGAAATCTGCGAAATCGCGCGACGATGCAGTGATGATTACCGCATTGGACGCGTCATCGCGCGGCCCTTCAGCGGAAAGCCGGGCCATTTCCAGCGCACGGCGCGGCGGCACGATTACTCGATGAAACCGCCCCGCACGGTCCTGAACGCCATCCAGGAAAACGGCGTGGCCGTGACCGGGGTCGGGAAAATCAGCGACATCTTTTCCGGGGAAGGCGTCACTGAATCGCATTCCACCAGCTCTAACCGGGAAGGGATGGAAAAAATGGAGGCGCTCTGGGACCGCGCGAGCGACGGCCTGATTTTCACGAACCTAGTGGACTTTGACATGCTGTTTGGCCATCGCCGGGACGTGGCGGGTTATGCCCGAACCCTCGCCGAGTTCGATGCCTGGCTGGCCGGTTTTCTGCCCAAAGTGTCCCCTAACGATTTGCTGATCATCACGGCCGATCACGGAAATGATCCGACCTTTGGCGGGACCGATCACACGCGCGAGCAGGTTCCATTGTTCGTGTTGCACAACCGGGAGTCGCGCAACCTGGGGACACGGTCGAGTTTCGCCGACGTGGCCGCTTCGCTCGGTGAATTTTTTCAGCTACCCGAACCGTGGCCAATCGGGATCTCGTTCCTCGACACCGTCGCCGTCTAATGCGCCGTATCACTTGAATGGAAGGCGGATTGACAGAGGTTTGGGGAGCGCAGGCGCCTTCGCATGCTGGCGATGGCGCCTGCGCCATGGCGAACTTGTTCCTTCCGGTTAATCGGCACTCAGAGCCTCCGCCAAAAGTTCGTTTGGGCGGGGCGCCGAAACCGGCATGCGAAGGCGCAGGCGCTTCCCCGAGCCCAACCACTTTTCATCTTCCGCGCTCATTTCAGTGATACGAGTGACCGACTCTGCATGCATATCCCGACATTAATCGAAAAGAAGCGCGACGGCGCCGAACTAACCGCGGCGGAGATTAAGGAGATCGTGGCGGACTTCACCGACGGCGTCATGCCCGATTACCAGATGAGTGCGTGGGCCATGGCTGTGTTCTTTCGCGGAATGACTGCGGCCGAGACGCAGCACCTGACGGAAGCGATGATGCAGAGCGGGCGGGTCTTGGAATATCCGAAAGACGCTCCGCCTCGCATCGACAAACATTCCACCGGCGGCGTCGGCGACAAGGTTTCGCTCGTACTCGCGCCCTTGCTCGCCTGCGATGAGGTCTGGGTCCCGATGATTTCCGGACGCGGCCTGGGGATCACCGGCGGCACTCTGGACAAATTGGAAAGCATTCCGGGGTTCAATGTAAACCTGGACGAAAAGCGCGCGCTCAAACAACTGCAAGACATCGGGTTGTTCATGATCGGGCAGACCGCTGATATCTGCCCGGCGGATAAAAAACTCTACGCGTTACGCGATGTCACCGGCACCGTGCCCTCGCAGGCCCTGATTGTCGCCAGCATCATGAGTAAAAAACTGGCGGAGAACCTCGATCGCCTCGTCCTCGATGTGAAATTCGGCCGCGGCGCTTTCATGAAAACAAAAGGCGAAGCGGAGGAACTGGCCGCCGCCATGACCCGTGTGGGCGAGCGCATGAAAGTAAAAATGTCGCACCTGCTCAGTCCGATGGATGAACCGCTGGGGCGCACCGTGGGCAACGCGCTGGAGGTGGCCGAATGCGTCGAGATCCTGCAAGGGGGCGGTCCGTCCGATTTGGTCAACTTGATTCTCGAGCTGGCGGCGAAAGTATCCACCACCCCGCGTCCGGCCCTGGCGGAGCGCCTCACCGACGGGCGCGCCTGGAAAAAATTCGTGGCACTCGTCTATGCGCAGGATGGCGACGCCACCACTTTGGAAAAGATGACCGAGGTTCATCGCGCACCGGTGATCAAGCCGATTCCGGCCAAGAAAAGCGGTGTGATCAAGCAGATGGATGCAGAATCGATTGGGCGCGCCTCCGTCCTGCTCGGGGGCGGGCGCCAGACAGCCGACGATCGCGTCGATTTCGCGGTGGGATTCTCGGCCATCAAAAAGATAGGTGAACCGGTCGAGCGCGATGAGCCGTTGATGATGGTGCATGCGCGCGATGAATCATCACTGAAAGGCATTCTGCCTCTCCTGAGCAAAGCTGCGGCCATCGCATGATCGCTTCAGGCCCGGTGCAGCGCTTACTCGGCGGGTGCGTGGTTTTGGCCCTGGCGGCCTCGCCGTTGGCCGCGGCAACAAAAGCCGCTCCGCTTCCTGGGTCCCAGGCCGTGGACGCTGTTAGCGTGCCGGTCGTTCTGGAGGGGAAGCTGGCAGCTTCCCCTCCAGGCAGAGCGAAGGAATCGGCGAATCCGATCGATCAACTCAGTCCCTGGCTTCTCGATGAAGACAAGCAGCTGCGCGGCATTCTGTTCAGCGGAGTCATTTTCGATACGACTGGGAAACGGGTTCTGCCGGTGGATCCCAAAAATGAAGTGGACCGCCGCGTCATCAAACAGATCAGCGAAGTGCTCGACACCGTCGTCCAGGGCATGAACGCGCCGGATAATCCGATTCAAACCGTTCCGCGTATCAACGAAGTGAGCAGTCACTTTGAAGACATTCTGCGGCAGCTGCTCAACCAGAAACCGGGTCTGAGCTGCGATTTCCCGCGAACGGCCGGCGCGAAAGTGCAGCGCTCCGGTTATCCTGATTTGAGGATTGTCGACACCGCGAGCAAGCGAGTTTTTTATCTCGACCCCAAGCTCTATGCGGTGGGGGCGCGGGAGAGTACGTTCCGCACGTTTTACTTCGAACCGAAGGTGGCCACCAACAAAGTTCGCGATGACGCCGTCCATCTCATCGCCGGTTTCGAGCACGCACCGCGCCAGGAAAATCACTGGCAGTTCACGCGCTGGGACCTGATCGACCTTTCCCAGTTCAAGGTGAAGCTGAAAGCCGAGTTCCAAGGCAGCAACCGGGACATGTACCGCCCGGAAGCCGTGGTAGCGACCAGCGCGAAGTGACCACAGGCGTCTCGCCCAAAGGACCCGAAGGACACAACGGCCCACCACGTCCTGTCTGAGTTGGACGTTGAGCGTTGAACGCCTGCTCGCGAACACTTTCGGAGTTGAGCGTTTGCTTCGAATTCCGCCGAGTCGCGTCTTAATAGACGCAAATAGTCGGCTCGACGAAGTCTCGCCCCACCAGTCAGGTATCAGTTCTCCCGGTGGGGCGAGACTCTATCGAGCCGACGAATGGTAGAGGGGACTCGGATTAGCCGATGGGCCTCCCTCGTGAATTCACGTTGCCGAGAGGGGTGGCGACGGTCATGGTTACCCAGATGATCGCGGAGGCTCCTGCGCAAACGTTTCAATTCGATCAGGTTGACGATGTCATTGCCGATATTGCCGCCGGCAAGATTGTCATTGTGACGGACGACGCCGATCGCGAAAACGAGGGCGACCTGGTGATGGCGGCGGAGAAAGTGACGCCCGAAGCGATCAACTTCATGACCAAATTCGGGCGCGGTTTGATTTGTGTGCCGATTTCAAACGAGCGCGCCGAGCAACTCGGTCTGCAGCGGATGGTGGTGCAAAATCGCGAGATGTATCGCACGGATTTTACGGTATCGGTCGATGCCGCCCATGGGGTAACGACGGGAATCAGCGCGCACGATCGCGCGGCCACCATAAGAACCATCGCCGAACCGAAGTCGGTTCCGGATGATTTGATTCAACCGGGCCACGTCTTTCCTCTGCGGGCGAAGGCCGGCGGAGTGCTGCGCCGTGCCGGGCACACGGAAGCTTCAGTCGATCTTGCCCACATGGCCGGGCTGCAACCCGCCGGAGTGCTTTGCGAAATATTGCACGACGACGGGACGATGGCGCGATTGCCCGAGCTGATGGAGTTTCGGAAAAAGCATCATCTTCGCATTTGCACGATCCAAAGCCTGATCGCGCACCGGCGCCTGCGGGAGAAATTGGTGGAACTGGAACAGGTGGTGAAATTGCCGACGGATTACGGCGACTTCGATCTGCATCTCTACCGGTCGACACTGGACGGCGCGCATCACCTCGCCCTGGTCAAAGGAGTGATCGATCAGGAGCAACCGGCGCTGGTTCGGGTCCATAGCGAATGTTTGACGGGCGACGTCTTTGGTTCGCGCCGCTGCGATTGTGGCAATCAGCTGCACGCGGCGCTTCGCCAAATTTCGGATGAAGGCAGCGGCGTGCTCGTTTACATGCGGCAGGAGGGACGAGGCATTGGGCTGGCGGCCAAGATTCATGCATACAAATTGCAGGAAGGAGGCCTCGATACGGTGGAGGCCAATGCCAAGCTCGGATTCGCCAGCGACCTGCGCGATTACGGTCTGGGCGCGCAGATTTTGTTTGATCTCGGGGTGCGCAAATTCCGTTTCCTGACCAATAACCCGAAGAAAGTGGTGGGCCTGGAAGGCTACGGCATGCAGATGGTCGAACAGGTTCCCATTCGGAGCGAGGCCAACCCGCACAACGCCAAGTATCTCGAGACGAAGAAAGTGAAGCTGGGGCACCTTCTGTGACCCTCGATGGCGAGCTTGCGTAAGGTGGTCACATTCCGCGCGTTTGCTGAAAGCGCCATGTTAAGGCATTAAGGCATTTAGATGTCGACCGCCATCCCGCCCCGGCCCCGCCTTGTTTCCGGCAAACGTTTGTTTGTGATCGTGGCGAGCCAGTTCAACGCTGCCTACGTGCAGGGCTTGACCGCCCACGCCACGGCCGAGTTGCGCCGCCTGGGGCCCGGCGCCCGGATTGTGCTCCACCAGGTTCCGGGTGCATTTGAAATTCCCGTGGTGGTGCGCGAGGTCGCCTCGCAGAAGCAGGCCGATGCCATCATTGCCCTCGGCCTCATTCTGAAAGGGCAAACCGATCACGCGGACAATCTGAGCCGTTCGGTGACCGATGCTTTACAACGGATCGCGACCGAACATGGCATCCCGGTGTTGAATGGTGTGCTCAGTGTGAACGACGAGATGCAGGCGCACGAGCGCTGCCTGGGGGATCAAATCAACCGCGGGACAGAAGCGGGCCGCGCGGCCGTCGAGATTGCCAAGGTCATGGCCGATCTGCGCGCCTAACGATCATGGGGAAACGCCGAAAAGCGCGGGAAGCTGCCATCCAATATCATTTCTGGCGAGATCTGCAGCATGGCGAGATGCCGGAGCGGATCGACGATTTCTGGGACTTTTGCCCGGCCACACCCCGGGTGCGGGAATTCGCCCAGCCTCTCATCGAAGGGATGGTGACGCATCTCGACGACGTGGATGAACGCATCAAACGGTACTGCGAGAATTACGACTTTCACCGCATTTCTCCGGTGGACCGAAATATTCTGCGCCTCGCCATTTATGAGATGCTCTACCGCGACGATATTCCGCCGGTCGTCTCCATTGATGAGGCAATCGAACTAGCCAAGACTTTCGGGGGCGGCGACTCAGGCCGTTTTGTGAACGGCATTCTCGATCGAGTGAAGAACGATCTGACGCGGCCTTTACGGGAGGCTTCGCCGTCTCTTCCGAAAACGGAGCCCTGATCGAGTTCGTTTCTTCGAACTGCGGAGTCATGAATTTTTTTCAGTCACTCATTCAGAAATTTACCGGTCGACCGGTTGACTGGGACGAGCTGGAGGAGAACCTGATTCGGGCCGACCTGGGTGTCCCGATGACCTTGCGGATCATCACGGCGCTGCAGGATCGGGCCACGCGAACAACCGTCACCGCGGAAGACGTGGTGGAAGTCACGCGCGAAGAGATTGCGCGCATCCTCCCGCTGAATCCGCCGCCCATCCGGCCTCTGCCGGCCAAGCCCAAGGCCATCCTGGTGGTGGGCGTTAACGGCACCGGCAAGACCACTTCCACGGCCAAGCTTGCGCGCTATTTCACGAAGAATCGGCACACCGTGCTGCTGGCCGCGGCCGACACCTTTCGCGCGGCCGCCATCGAACAGCTCGGGATTTGGGCCCAGCGGCTCGGGGTTGAGATGATCAGCGGACAGTACAACGCGGATCCAGCGGCGCTTTGTTACGAGGCCTACCAGGCGGCGGAGAAGCGGCATGTGGAATTCCTACTCTGTGACACGGCTGGCCGGTTGCACACCAAGAGCAATTTGATGGCGGAACTGAACAAGGTGAAACGGAGCCTGGCCAAGCACGACGAAAGCGCGCCGCAGGAAACGCTGTTGGTGGTGGACGCCACCACGGGCAGCAACGCTCTCGCCCAAGCCCGTGAATTTCACCAGGCCATCGGACTAACCGGCCTTATCGTGACCAAGCTCGACGGCAGCGGCAAAGGGGGCGTCGTCATCGCCATCGAGGAGGAATTGAAGATCCCGACGCGCTTTGTCGGGACGGGTGAAGAGCTGGACGATTTCGCGCCATTCGACGGGCGCGAATTTGTGGCGAAGATGTTGTAGCCGAGGTTCAAAACCGTGGGAGAAGCAATCGAAGAGAGCGTCGCTCCGGTGGTCGCGACAGGACTACGCGGTTTTGTCGCGAAATTCACTGTCCTGAAGGGCGCGCAACGCGATCTGTGGCTGACGTTCCTGATCAAGTTTCTGATCTACACGGCTTATTCCGTGACGAACAAGACGATGGTCCTGTGGCTCTCGAAGGATCTTGGGTTCAGCGATCAGGCCGCCGGGATGTTAGTGGGCTGGATGTGGGCGCCGGCCATGACTGTGTTTACCCTGCTCGCCGGGTCGCTCACAGATGCGATCGGTCTGCGTCGAACTTTTTTCCTCGGCGTCTGCATCTGCACGGTGGCGCGCAGTGTTATGGTGTTCACAACCATCCCTTGGCTGGCCCTGGTTTGCGGCGTTCTTCCATTGGCGGTGGGCGAGGCGCTTGGCACCCCCGTCTTGCTGGCCGCAACGCGGCGTTACTCGACTACGCAACAGCGTTCGATCTCCTTTTCCATCATCTACATGGTGATGAACATCGGCTATGTCGCCGCGGGTTGGATTTTCGATTACGTCCGGCAGCTGAATTTTCACGCCAGCTTTTTTGGCTTCGAGCCGACCACGCACCAGCAACTTTTCTGCGTCAGCCTTGCTTTCGAGCTTCTCATTTTTCCGGCGATCTATTTCCTCGGGCGCGACCCTTCCCGACGGGAAAGGGAAGCGCTCAACGCGCCATCTCCAGGAGTTGCTCCAGCCTATTGGAGGCGAATGGCCGATGCTGTGCAGCAAAGCGCGCTGGATACGATCCGACTTTTTCGGCAGCTGCTCGGCCAATCGACTTTCTTCCGACTACTCGTCTTTTTCCTCCTGATCGGATTCTTGAAAGCCATCTTTTTGCAGATGGACTACGTGTTCCCGAAATTCGGTGACCGCGAACTGGGATTGCACGCTCCTGTCGGCAAGCTTTCCAACATCAACGCGATCCTGATTATTTTTCTGGTGCCAGTGATCGGCGCGCTGACGCAACGATCCGCCGCCTACCGCATGGTGACCATAGGCGGCGCGATCTGCGCGACGGGAGTATTCATCATGGCGCTACCGACTTCGTGGTTCGAGCCTGCCACTCACAGTGCGGTGGGGCTGTGGCTGGGGCACGGTTATCTCGGAGTGAAGGGGAACATTCACCCGTACTATGTGATGGCAGCGCTTTATCTGGCGGTGTTCTCGATCGGCGAAGCCTTCTACTCGCCGCGTGTCTACGAATATGCCGCTGCGATTGCGCCGAAAGGCCAGGAGGCGTCTTACGCTGCCCTTGCCTACCTTCCCTTTTTGATCGGCAAGCTGCTCGTCGGAAGCGCAGGCTGGTTGCTGGCGGCGTTTTGTCCGGAACACGGTCCGCGTCGTTCCGGGACGATGTGGCTGATCTTTGCCCTGGCGGCTTCGGTCGCTCCGATTGGATTGATTGGGCTGCGTCGCTACATTCGCGTTCCGGAGGCGGGGCGGCAGGATGTCGACTAGCGATTTGACCTCGGTCCCTGGAGCTGGCCGCGGCAAATTCTGCTGTTGCGCCCCTCTAAAAAGCGTTACTTTTTCGGGTGATACAGCTGCCGCAACGTCCCCAGCGATCGTCTCGCGGGATGTTGGTTCTGTGTGCTTTTGTTTTCATTGCCCTCGCCGGGGTGGCCATTTTTCTCAGCTATGCCGGTGCCCAGAAAAAAGCGGAGACGCCCCCAACACCTATGACAAATCCATCACCTCCCATGGCCCCTACGCCAGCCGGCCAAGAGGCCGACCTGCGCAAAAAACTCACGCCCGAACAATATCGCGTCACGCAGATGTGCGGGACGGAGCCTCCTTTCCAGAACGAATACTGGGACAATCACCGTCCCGGCATTTATGTGGACGTGGTTTCAGGCGAGCCTCTCTTCACCTCGCTCGATAAGTTCGATAGCGGCAGCGGTTGGCCCAGCTTTACCCAGCCGGTGGCGAAAGAGCATTTAAAAGAGAACACCGACACGTCGCATGGGATGGACCGGACAGAGGTTAAATCCAGCAGCAGCGACTCGCACCTCGGGCATGTCTTTGCGGACGGCCCGGGACCGACCCAGCAGCGCTATTGCATTAACTCGGCCTCGCTCCGGTTCGTTCCGGTGGAAAAGTTGAAGGAAAACGGGTACGGGCAATACCTGGCGCTTTTCGAGAAACCGGAAAAAAAATAGCATCGAGCGCGGTTTCGATGGACCAAACTCCCATTTTCCTGCGAATGTAATCTGATGAGCGAGGCCTCCAAACCCAGGCAGCAGGCAGCGGCGGACCTGCCTGTGACCAAGCGGATCGAAACCTCGCCCAAACATTCATCCCATCTCTCGCTGTGGCTCGGCCTGGCCGGCGTCATCGTCGTGGGCGCGGGCACCTACTTTTATTTTGCTTACAGCCAGGCTGCCAAAACGATTCCGGGCCAGATCGCATACCTGAAAGCAGTTCCAAGCGACGCGAAATTACGGGCCACTTTGGGCGACGCGCAATACCATGTGACCCGCGAAAACGGCACCGAGACCGCCTTCCAGAACGTGTATTGGGATAATTATCGGCCCGGGCTTTACGTCGACGTCATCACGGGCAAGCCGCTCTTCAGTTCGTTAGACAAATTCAACAGCAATACGGGCCGGCCCAGCTTCACCAAACCGATCTCCTCCGAGCGAGTCACGGAGAAGTCGGACACCTCCTTCAATATGCAGCGCACGGAGATTCGGACGGTGCGAAGCAATTCGCATCTCGGACATTTGTTCAAGGATGGGCCACCGCCAACCGGGTTGCGCTATGCCATTAACTCGGCCGCCTTGCATTTTGTGCCGCTCGAAAATATGGAAGCCCAGGGTTACAAGGATTTCATAAAATTTGTGACGCCGACGGAGACCGCCTCCCCCAGTCCGGCCAATCCGCCTCCGAAATAGGAAACGGCGACGAACGTGGATTGGTAAGGTGAGACCGCCTTGAATCGTGGCCGGGTGGGCTAGCGGAAACTCCCCGACCCGCCTTAGCTCCGCTTGAGCGTGCCAGGCAGAGCGGGGCGGCTAGAGAGCGCGGATGTATTCAGACTGTCGCCGTGTCCAATGATGCCAGCGCCCCGGCCGGGAAGCTGACAGCTTCCCCTCCAGCGAGATAGTCTTCGCCATCAGTGGGGTGCGCCAGGACGTGTGAGACCCGGGTATTGTTTCTACCTTCATCATTGCCGACATCGCTCAACCGTGAAATAGGGAAAGATGTCGACCTCGCACCGGACTCCGCGGCCCGCGCACGAAACATCGGCGCTGATCGCCGGAATCGCCGCCTTTACCACGTGGGGTTTGATCCCGGGGTATTGGAAGCTGCTGAAAGACGTCCCGGCATCGGAGATCCTGGCTCACCGATATCTCTGGACGAGCTTGTTCCTGACAGGCCTCCTGACCTGGCAGGGCCGCTGGAGCGAGGTGAAAGCGAACCTGCGATCGCAGCGCGCCCTCCTCTTTTGCCTGGCCAGCGGTTCAATCATTTCGATCAACTGGTTTTTTTTCATCTGGGCGGTCAACATTGGCCGCGTCATTGAAACGAGCCTCGGATATTTCATGACGCCCCTCGTGAATGTTCTTTTCGGCGCCCTCTTTCTGCGCGAGAAACTGACGCGCTGGCAGATCGTCTCCGTCCTGCTCGCCACGCTGGGCGTTTTGAACCTGACCTTTGGCTACGGCCGTTTTCCCTGGGTCGCCCTCACTTTGTGCGTCTCGTTTGGCGTCTACGGACTGCTGCGCAAACAATCCGACACCGCCGCCATTCCCGGTCTCTTCTTTGAAACCATCCTGCTCGTGCCACTCGCGCTCGCCTATCTCATTTCTTTGCATCTACATGGCGCCTTGTCCTTCGGGCAGGGTGGCTGGTCGCAAACCGCGTTATTAGTCAGCACCGGCGTCGTCACGGCCGTGCCCCTGGTCTGGTTTGGCCATGCCGCCCGGCACCTTCGCCTAACGACCTTGGGTTTTCTCCAGTACTTGGCGCCGAGCGGATCGTTTTGTCTGGGCGTGTTCGCTTATCACGAGACATTTACGCGCGGTCACCTTATCACCTTCAGCCTCATCTGGATTGCCCTCGTTGTTTTCACGATCGATGCCCTTCAACGCTGGCGATCGGTCCGGGCCCAGGACGCGGCCGCACAATTGGAGCGGCCAGCCTAAGACGTCGCCGGTAGGGACGCCGCGCGAGTGGTTCGTCCGCGGAGTGGACGCCGCAGCGCGGCGTCCCTCCCAGCGTCACTCCGACCCTCGATTTGCCGTGCCCGGGTGGCGCCCTTATGCTGGCGCCGCGATGCGCCCGGACGACTTTCAATACGCCATCGAGAATACGCAGGTCATTCTCGCGCCTGAACGCAAGATCGCGACCTTCGGGAGCACGAGCTTTCGGTTTTATCTGATCTCGGAGTTAATGGACCGGGTCAATGAAGTGCGCGTGCGCGACGGCCACATCCAGGCCGATCGTCCGCAGATTCTGACGCCTGAATATTTCAGCCGCCTGTTCCTGGAAGGCTTTGGAGAGAAAGCCGAGAAATATGCGGAGCAACTGCGCGAACAGGCCCAAAACATGGCTGTCTTGCGCTACGGTTTTCAGTTCCGCAAGACCGACGTTACAGAGCGGATGTTCCGCGATCCCATCGAGACGGTGGTGGCCCGGACCAGGTCCGAAGTGGAGCACCTGCAGGAGCCGCTCAGCGCCATCATCCGGGGAGTGGACGAGGCCTGGGAAGTCTGCCTGCTCAAATTCACGATCGACATGATCGAGCGCTCCTCCGAAGGGAACCTGGGAGATTTCCGCAAACGCGGATTGATCTAACTGGCCAGGGGTATGGTGGCGGCGCCCGCCCGCTTCTGCCGCTGCATCAACTTCAAGAAACGCAGGGTGTCGCGCACCGGATGGATGCTACTGACTTCGTCGGAATAAACCGTACTGATCGGAACCGACGCGATGCGAAAGCCCTTGCGGCTGGCGAAGATCAGCATCTCCGTTTCGTAATCGAAACGTTCCGCTCCGCCGAACATTTCCGGAATTAAGTCGCGATGCAGCATGCGAAAGCCGCATTGCGTGTCCGGAATCTCCTGGCCGCACACACGGCTGATTTGACGGCTCATGTACCGATTCACCAGACGCCGGAGAGCCGGCATCAGTGCGACATCATTCATCCGGTTGCCGATCAGGAAGCACGGAGGATTCGGTCCGGCGGTCGCCGCCACGAAACGGTCAATCTCCTCGGGCCGATGCTGCCCATCCGCATCCAGAATCACGAAAAACTCGAAACCCCGGTCGAACCAATGGTGCAATCCGGTTTTGATGGTCTCACCTTTCCCGCGGTTCTGGGGATGAAGGATCACTTCCGCCCCGGCCTCACGCGCCTGGACCGCGGTCTGATCGGATGATCCGTCGTCCACGACCAAAACATGGTCGAGATAAGCGCGCGTCCGCCGCACTACGCCCCCGACGTGTTTCTCTTCCTCGTAGGCCGGGATAATGGCTGCGATCTTGCGTCGATCCGGCGCGGTCGCGCCCGCCGTTTCCATCATTCACGAACCACCGGATGAAAATCGGCCGCGTGATAGGAACTTCGCACAAGTGGGCCGGAAGCGACGTGGTCGAAGCCCTTCCGGCGGGCGATATCGCCATAAAGATCGAACTGCGCCGGGGTGATGTATTCGACGACCGGCAGGTGCTTGGGCGTGGGGCGAAGATATTGGCCCAGCGTCAAAACCTGGCAACCCACCTCGCGCAAATCATCCATCGTCTGGAATAGTTCGGGTTCAGCCTCACCGAGTCCAAGCATGACGCCGCTCTTCGTCACAATCCGGGGCGACAACTCCTTGGCCCGCCGCAAAACCCTTAAAGAGGTGCGGTATTTCGCGCGGGACCGAACCAGCGGGGTCAAGCGTTCCACTGTCTCCATGTTGTGATTAAAAATGTCCGGGCCCGCATCGAGCACGATCTGAATGCAATCGGCTTCGGCGTGAAAGTCGGGCACCAGCACTTCAACGATGACGGATGGATCCATCTGGCGAATGGCGGTAATGACGCGGGCGAAGTGATTGGCGCCGCCGTCCTTCAAGTCATCGCGAGCCACCGCCGTGATCACGACATGTTTCAATTTCATGCGCCGCACCGCTTCGGCCACTCGCTCCGGCTCGTCTTCTTCCAGGGCAAAAGGTTTGGCCGTGGTGACTGCGCAAAATCCACAGGCCCGCGTGCAGCGATCGCCCGCGATCATCATCGTGGCGGTCCCCTGGCTCCAGCATTCCCATCGATTGGGACATTGCGCACTCTCGCAAACAGTATGCAGGCGCAGATCGGAAATGAGCGCCTTGGTGGAGAAAAAGACCGGATTGGAGGGAAGCCGGACTTTAATCCAGGAAGGCTTCTGCGGCTGATGCAGGGCTGGATCGATCTTGGCGAAGGACATGGGAAAAAGCTTTAAGAGCTTAAGTTTTAAGTTTTTAAAAAAAAGGCAAGCGTCGCGGAGTTCTGATTTTAAAACTTAACACTTAAGACTTAAAACTGCCTTCACAATTTCGTCCGGCCGGCCAGCGCCTGATACAAGGTCAGTTCATCGGCGGATTCCAAGCCGGCCCCGGCGGGCAACCCCCGCGCAATGCGCGTCAACGTGATCGGTTTTTCTTTCAAAAGGTCGACCAGGTAATTGGTCGTCGCCTCGCCCTCCACGTCCGAGGAAAGCGCGAAAATCACTTCCGAGAATTTCCCTTGTTCGATCCGGTCCAGCAGCTCCCTGATCCGCAAATCTTCCGGGGTCACGTGGTCGAGCGGCGCGATGCGCCCGCCCAGTGAGTGATAAAGCCCGCGGAACGCGCTCGTTTTTTCCAGCGGCAGAATATCGGTCGGCTGCTCGACCACACAAAGCACTTCCTGCGTGCGAGCGGGGTCCGCGCAAATTTCACAAATCTCCTCGGTCGCGAAAAATCCACAGCGTAGACAGGGTCGGACCGATTGCCGGGTCGCCGCGAGGGCGGCGGCGATCTGTTCAGGCTGCCCGGCCTTGGCCTGAACCATCCACAAAGCGATGCGCTCAGCCGAGCGTGGACCAACCGCGGGCATTTGCCGGAGTTGCGCAATCAGATCCCGCAAGGCGGCCGGGTACTCGATTCTTCTCAAGGCGCTCTGAGTTACTCGCCTGCGGTGGTCAGGTGCAGGGCGAGGGTTTCCAGGCGGCGCAAATACAATTGCAACGGAGCATCATCGTCTCCGTCGGGCCCGCGCGCTTTTTGGAACTCGGTGTAAGCTTCGGCCCAGCGTTTTTCGCGGTAGAGCACCACGCCGTTCCAGAAAGAATCGCGTCGCGCGATGTGCTCGGCCTTGGCTTCGGCGGCCAGCCAGAGCGGCTCGTAAATCTCATGTCGCTCCTGCGAATTGACGCCGCTCAGGAAATCGATGGGCCGGGCCACGATATGTTTACTGGCCAGCTCGAACGTGCGTGGGCCAATCAGAACGTGGGAGCCATAGAAGCGGTTGGCCACACAAAATCGGCGGGCGAGTTCCACCGGTTCGCCGGTCGTGAGCAAGCCTGGCCGCTCCGCATCCTGTAGCGGCGCCACGATGATCGTGCCCGAGCTGACGCCCATATGCACATCGCACTTGCCGAAGGGATCTCCATTGTTCTGCTGGCGCGCTTTTTGGAAAGAATTGACCAGACCCAGCGCGACCCGCACGGCTTTGTCCGCGTGGTCGCCACTCGAATCCGGGAAACCGAAAACGGCGACGACGCCTTCGCCGTCGGCTGCCTGCACATACCCTTCGGCCTCCAGAAACAGATCGGTCGTGCGCCGAATAAAAGCCTCGGTAGTATGCGCGAAGACGGCCGCATCCGCTTCCTCGGCCAGATCGTATTTGTTGGCGATGTCGCACACCACCACCGTCACTTCATAGGCCTTGGCCGCCGTATCGAAGGGAATATCGCCTTCGGCCAGGCGATGGATTTGGCCGCTCGAAAGACGGCCACGGAAAAAGTTCTGAGCCAATCCGGAACGGCCGCGCCGAAAGAGAGAGGCCCAGCGCTCGGAGAAAGCAAAGGCCAGCGCGACGACCGCAAGGGCGGCCAACGGCTGGAAGGCAATGCGATAGAGCGAGCAAATCCAGGTCACTCCGGCGAGTTCGACCAGAAGAATCAAAGTCAGCCATCCCATTCGGTCGCGACGCAGAGTGGTCAGGGTTAGCCAAGACACGGTGAAGCCGAGCAGGAAGACGACAGCAAATTGCAGGAAGATGCCGAGGCCGCGCGTCCCCGGCCGATGATGGGAGAGCAGATTCAGGGCGGCCGCTTCCGCCGGAGCGAGATAACCAGCCGCGTGCAGGCCGAAAGCCGCCGCGGTGAGGGCAAGACTGATCAGGAAAGCACTGGCGAGCGAGCGTTTCATTCCGGCTTATTCTTTTGGCGCCACGGAACCTCGATCATACGATTGCTCCACCAGTTCACTCAGAAACTTGTCGGGATTATCGACGGCCGCCGCATTCAAAACAAAGCCGCCGTGTCCCGTATTTTTCTGAATCAAGCTCAGACCGAACTGGTAATCCTTGAACAAATGCCCGCATAATTCGGACATGGTCATCCGTTCGTTCTGGGCGCGTTCGGCCAGGCGTTGCAGCCCGGACTCATCGAATGTGACTTCAATATCGTGTTCGCGTTGGAATTTCTCGGCGAATTCTTGCGCAGCGATGCGCAGCGTTTCCGTTTCCTGCTTGTGCCCCTCCGCCATCAGGCGGTCGAGCACCTGGCGGGGCTGGCGGACGAGTTCCGCCGTGACCCGCAGCTGGCTCAGGCCGGAGCCGGCCAGGTGATATTTGTAATCGCGGAACAGTTTCTCGAAAACGGTTAACAAACCGCGGGCGCCCGTTTTCTCGCGGGCCGCCGCCTCCGCAATCAAGAGCAACGCTTCATCTTCGAAGCTGATCTCAATGCCGTAAGCGCGAAAAGCCCGCTCGTATTGGCGCAGGATGCTTCCCTCGGAAAACTTCATGATCTTATAGAGATCATCGGCGCTCAGTTCCTGGCAAGCCACCCGCACGGGAAGCCGCCCGATAAACTCGGGCTCAAACCCATACTCCACGAAATCCTGGGTCGTGACTTGCTGGAACAATTCATTATCCATGATGGGCGCCGGCCCGGCGCTGAATCCGATTTGTCCCTGCGAGATCCGGCGTGCCACCTGTTGCTTCAGCCGCTCAAAGGCACCGCTCACCACGAAAAGAATGTGCCGCGTGTTAATGGTCTCGCGCTTTGCTTTGCCTCGCTTTTGGAATTCAAAGGCCGCCTGCAATTGCCCTTGCAGATCGTTCATGCTCCGGAGGGGCACTTCCGTTTCTTCCATCAGCTTAAGCAACGTCGTCTGCACGCCTCGTCCGCTCACGTCGCGGCCGATCATGTTGCCAGCGGCCGCGATCTTGTCGATCTCGTCAATATAAATGATTCCGAACTGCGCCCGTTGCACGTCGCCATCGGCTTTTTGCACCAGTTCGCGCACCAAATCCTCCACGTCGCCACCGACATATCCCGTCTCGCTGAACTTGGTCGCATCCGCCTTGACGAAGGGCACCCCGATCAATTCGGCAATGTGCTTGATCAAGTAGGTTTTACCCACCCCGGTGGGACCGACCAGAATCACGTTCTGTTTGGCGTACTCGGTTTCCTCGGCCCGCGCTGCATCTTCCTTCTCCAGTCGGCGCAGATATTTGGCGTGGTTGTAGTGGTCACAAACGGCGATGGCTAAAACTTTCTTGGCCTCGTCCTGTTGAATGACGAACCGATCGAGATGCGCTTTGATGTCGCGAGGGAGAAAATTAAAAACGAAATCCTCGCCCGCTTCGTGCGCCGGCTCGTGCTCGATGGCTGTTTCGGCAGGCTCGGCTACTTCCGGCCCGGTAAAGGTGGCGAAAGAAACGCGGTCGCCGAAGTTCGATTTCATGAACTCGGCGATCTTCGTTCTCAGCTCTTCCGGTGAAGGAAATGGCGGTGGCGGTTTTTGCTCCATGTTTCGCGATCAATAATCGCGCGGGAAATCTATCATCCCCGGGAGGGGTGTAAATCTGACTCTCCCAGCCCAGAATTCGTTCATTTTGCCGGGGATGCAAGTGCCCAGCAGCAGATCCACCTCCAGCGCGTTTCGCGGTCACAGTGGTGGAACGGCCTCTGTGAGGACATTGCTCATCGATCAGCGCCGGAGCCGCTCAAAATGGGCGGCTCCGCCACCCCAGTTTTAACATCGTGCTCGGAGCGCCCGATCCACCTTCGCGCGTTCGCACCCAGCGTGGTGGAACGACCGCTCCGAGGACGTTGCCAAGATCCAAAGCGGCGGAGCCGCTCATTTTGGACGGGCGACGGCTTAGCGACTCTGCGCGACGTGCGGAGCGGGGCCGGCCGCCCATATCGCGTTGATGTCGGCCAAAACCTTCTGGGGCCCCAGATACTCGGTCCCGGCATAACTGTCGGAAAGGACTTTCCCCTCGGCATCGATCAGGACGAGGCAGGGAATGCCGCTTCTCGAATATTTCTTGATCGTCTCGTTGTCCCCGATCTTCCCGTAATCGAGAGCGGGCCACGGCATTTTCGTTTCACGCATGTAGCCCTGCATGGCAAAAGCGGTGCGATCGTAACTGACAAAGAGAACTTCAAACTCCGGATGCTGCGGTGCGATGCGATTGTAGAAATCGACCAGTTCGGGCGTGAATTTCCGGCAGGGCGCGCACCAATGCGCTGAGAAATAAAGCGCGATCAGTTTCTTGCCGGCGATGGCTTCGTCGTCGGCGTGAACGACGGAGCCGTTGTTGCAGCGGACGAGGTCGCCTTTGACAGATTCATAGACCGCGTTCACCGCGGCGGAGGGAACGCTCGCAGCCTTGCGTTCGCGAACGACCTGCGCTTGAAAGGCCGAATCCGCCTTGCGCGCGCGCTCCGCTTGCATGGAACTGCGCACCGTTTGCCGAGCCAATTGTTCTTGCGCCTGCGCTGCTTCTTTCGCCGGGACCGCGTAGACTCCATTTTTCAAAGCGCTCAGCAAATCCTCGCTCGCACCCACTTTAAGCAGAGCGCTTTCCTTATCGGCGTCCAAGATGTCGGCAAAATGCCGCGTGGACAGCTCCTGCAGGACGGAAGGGTTGGAATATCCGGAGCGGAGCATGAGACTGATTTCCTTGCTGGTCAGCGGAGGAGCTGCGCCTTGCGTGACCACGCAAAGCCCCATGACACAAAGCGAAAGAAAGAGCCCACGCATCCCGGGATGATGAGCAGAAGGTGCGCCATAAGCGCGCCCTGCGCGGTCCCGAAACCGGCTTTGATCGATTGCTCGGGGCGAGCTTAGTGCGCCTGACTCGGTGCCATTAAAAGAGGCAGCTGTTCGTGATATTCCGGTTTTGCCTTGGCCGCGGCTTCGGCCAATTTCCTGGCCTCATCGATTTGGCCAGTCTCAAGGGCGTAAACGGCGCAGAGCCATTGCCGGTCGGCCGCATCCGCCAGGTTAGGCTTGATGAAAGAAGTCGAAACGGCGAGCAGAGTTTTCGGCGCCAGCTTGGTCCATGCAATTTTGGCAGACCCATAGGGCCCGATCTTAACCGTGAGGCTTTCAGCGGTGGCGGCGTCGATTCCAGAGTATTTGGCGGCTCCCATCGCATCGGTGATCTCTCCGACAAAATGCGCACGATTGAGGTCGTCGATCAACGTCTTTTTCCAATCACTGAGCCATTGCGGTTTTTTCTGGGCCACCTGTTGCGCCGCGCGCTGGGCCTGCTCCTTCCGGACGCGCTCGCGACTGGCATTTTCCAGCTTCTGTTGCTGATCGACCTGGCCGGCCAAAGTTTTTTCCGCTGCATAAACCTCCTCAGAGAGAGCGGTGTGTGTTTCGAATTTCTTCCTTTGCACTATCTCCCGCGTGTTTTGCAGATGCCGCGCCACGGCGGCGCCATCTTTGGCTTCGTCCGCTTCTTTTTTCCACGTCACGTAAAGTTTGCAGTCATCCAGATATTTCTGGGCGAGCGGTTTGTAATCGGCGATCCAGGAAAATTTTCCGCCCGGCTTCGTGTGCATGAATCGCTCGAGCAACGGAATGGAGTCGGCCACGTTCATTTGTATGATGTTTTTGAGCGCGAAGGGGAGCAGGGCGAACGCTTCGTAAGTATTCGGATCGATCTTAGCGTCGGCCGGCACCGTTCCAGGCGACAAGAGCGTCTCAGCCGTGGCCACAAAAAACTTCGCCAGCTGGGCATCTTCGTTGGCGAAGCCCGTCCGGCCCGCCTTGGCGACGCCTTGAAAGGCCTGCTTCGCCTCTGGCATATTGTGGCCCACCATCGCGGACAGACCCTGTTGCAAAAGAGCCCAGTCATAGATCGGTTGCCTGTTTTTTGCGTCCGCGGCGATCCGCCCAAAGGCTTCCTTGGCCGGGTTGAACCGATTTGGCCGGAGGTCGCGCTGCGCTTCCACGGCTCTCGCTTCCAAGGGCGCGAGGGCGGCCATGCGCTCGGCTCGCGCCGCCACCTCGCTCAGTTCACTGCTACTGCGCTGCCGCCAAAGATAAGCCCATGTTCCCAAGCCCAGCAGTGCCACCAGCAAAAGCGCTACGATCACGATCAACGGCTTTCTGCTTTTGCGCGTCGACAGGTCTTTACCGGTGAGCTTGGCGTAAGCCGTCTCCAGCGCGCCGACCAGTTCGTCGTACGAGCCGAACCGTTTCAATGGCTCCGGCGCGATCATGCGTTGAAAGACCCGGGCCGTTTCTTCCGACACCTCGGGCGACACCGTGCGCAGATTAAGCGGTCGATTCTTCAGATCCCGCAGAGCCGTCGCTGAATTGGTATCTCCTTCGATGGGTGCCCGGCCCGAGATGGCGTGAAAGAGGGTGGCGCCGAGGCTGTAGATGTCGCTGCGAAAGTCTTCCGGCCGATTGTATAACCGCTCCGGCGCGACATAATAGGGCGTGCCCCAGATCTCATTGCGCGCTTCCCCGGTTTCGGCAGCCACGCCAGCCAGTCCGAAATCGCCGATCTTGGCCGTGTGCTCGTCCGCGAAAAGAATATTGGCCGGCTTGACATCGCGGTGGATGAGGCTCTTTCCATATGCCGCGCGCAACCCTTTGGCCACCTGCACCCCGGCTTCGAGCACCAGTTCCTCGGGCAGTTTTTTCTTTTGTTCGATCAAGTCGTCGAGGCTCCCATGATCGACCAGTTCCATGACCAGATAAAATTGTCCGTGATCTTTCCCGGACGAGAAAACCTGGATGACATTAGGGTGATTGACCGAAGCGGCCACGCGCGCCTCCTGCTGCAGCCGGGTGGCGTAGTCCGCTTCTTTGGCGAGGTCTTTGCGCAAGAGCTTCAAGGCCACGAAGCGATCGAGTAAGGTGTCCCGCGCCTTGTAGACTGTGCCCATGCCGCCGATGCCGAGCGTTTCCGCCAACTCGAAATTATTGAAACTGCGCTGGACGCGAACTTTCTCCCCGCACTTGGGGCAGGGCACACGAGACAAGGGATCGGCCTCCGTCGTGTCGATGACGGTTCCACAGGCCGGACACTTTTCGGTCGTCGCTACAATCGGTTCCGCCGCCATGGGGATGGATTGTAACATTCCCCCTGCGCGGAGCAATGCCAGTGAACGCTAAGTGAAAACGCCCCATCCCGAGGCGGAGTCCGTGGCCTTGACCGTGCCGAAAGAGGCGGCCCGAACGCGGCTCGACCTTTTTCTGGCCGGCGCGCTGACCCAGTATTCGCGGTCGCGCCTGCAGCAGCTGATCCGGGACGGATTCGTTAGGTTGAATGGCCAGCCGGCCCGTCCGCGCCAGCTCATCCGCGGCGGCGACCAGGTGGAGGTGCGGGAGCCGGCCCCGGAAAAGCTGGAGAACGCACCCGAGGATATCCCGCTGGAGATCCTGTTCGAGGACGACGACCTGCTCGTTCTCAACAAACCGCCGGGCCTGGTCGTTCACCCCGGGGCTGGACATCGCGAACACACGCTGGTCAATGCGCTGCTCCATCATTGCCCGCATCTTTCCGGGATCGGCGGCAAAGAACGGCCCGGCATCGTGCATCGCCTGGACAAGGACACGAGCGGTTGCCTGGTCGTGGCCACCACGGACGAGGCGCATCGGAGTTTGTCCGCCCAGTTCGCCGGGCGCACGGTGGAGAAGGTTTATCTCGCCATCGTCGCGGGAAAATTGCGCCAAAAATCAGGGTCGATCGAAGCCGCCATCGCGCGACATCCGGTGCACCGCCAGCGCATGACCGCGGTGGCTTCCCGTGGCCGCGCCGCCCGCACGGAGTACCAAGTGGTCCGCCAAGGCGAGACGGCCAGCCTGGTGCAATGCCGGATCCACAGTGGCCGGACCCACCAGATCCGCGTCCATTTTCATCATCTCGGACATCCGGTGCTGGGGGACAAAGTCTATGCGCCGCGGTTCGCCAAACCGTTTTCGCGTCAGATGCTTCACGCCTGGAAACTCGGGTTCAAACATCCACGCACCGGCGAGATGAAAAGCTTTGAGGCACCGTGGCCCGGTGACTTCACAGAAGCGGCGCAACGGCTCGGTCTGGGGTAGGCCGCCTTCATCTCGCGGCGGTCATCCGCCTTGGCTTGCTACGGCGAGACAAGCAGACCGCCGCTACAGGGCATCGGGCGAAGAGTTGGACGGGGTGACCGTGCTAACTTCCGCGGCCACCGACGCAGTTGCCTGATGGCCGTGCAGGATCCGTTGCAGACCGGCCCGGAGAGCCGCCGCGTCCACCAGCTCCGCCACTCGTTTCTTCAAGGCGCGCGCGCGGGTTGCCAGAAAAATCAGAAACAACGCGTAGGGAATGATCGACCAGAGATCGATATGCGGCGCATTTAGCTGTCGATAAATCAGGATGGCGAGCGCGACGAGATTTACGACCACCGTGGTGGGGACGAGTTGATGGCGCAAGCGAACCCGGGTCAGACATTTCGGACCGCCGTGATATTCCGTGACGGTTTGCAGGACGATGCTCCACCAAAAGTTTCCGTAGATCTGGATGTCCCATTCGTTCCAGCCGGTATCGCTGGAATAGCGCCACCCTTCTTCTTCGAGCAGTTGAAAAATCGTCCCAAGCAGGTGGTGCCGGTCTTTGCCTTCCTCGCTCCAATAGGTCCGGCCTTTTCCATTCCGGGAGCGCTCGGTGCCGCTCGGCAGGATCTCCGGCGTTCTGATAACGCTCCGCGGGGTGCGTTTGAAATGCAGCCAGGTGAAGTAACGCGACCAACCGCGCACGAGCGGTTGCACGAAAGCGAGAACCATCACGAGCAAGCGGGCATGAACCGTGTCGTATTTTGGCTCGATCCGCGCGCGTACCATATAAGAGAGAGCGACGCACAAGGTTCCCCCAATCATTAGGTAGGGAACGATGCGCAGCCCCGGCAGAAAAACTCCGAGCCCCAAAAGGAAAACAGCCAGCGAAAACCACTCAATACTGCTGAGGTAGGCGGCGATGTCCGACTGCGGTGTCGGATACATGGATTGGAAGAAGCCATCGCCGAAAACGCCGTGATAAATAATGGGCCGGTTCAGGAACCAACTGAAGCGCGGCGTCCCGTAAATCTGTCCGCGCCACTTGGCCGTGCCGGTCGGCCCGAAGAACATGAGATGTTTGAAGCGCAGGAGGGACTCGGCCTCGCCGTACCCTTCCTGCTGTTTCAAGAAAGCGCGCAGGGTGAAGCGCCGGTAGTGCCAGACCAGCGCGGTCGGACTGAACCCGATGACGTAGCCCGCTTGCTGCAACCTCCAGCAGAAATCGACGTCATCTCCCGCCTTGTGATATTCGACGTCGAACCCGCCCACGCTTTCGAAAGCCGATCGGTAAAAAGCCATATTACAACCGGGAATATGCTCGGCCACGGTGTCCGTGAGGAGCACATGGCTGGGACCGCCCGGGGCCGCCGCGACGCAGGCCTGAATCCAGTTTTGGGCGGGCGGCGTCACATTCGGGCCACCCACTCCCGCGAAATCGCCCGTGACGAGCGTGCCGATCAAATAGTAGAGCCAGTCGCTATCGGCCATGCAGTCGGAATCGGTGTAAGCAAAGACATCGCCCTGGGCCGCGGCCGCACCGGTGTTGCGGGCATGACTCAGCCCATGGTTTGGCTGATGAATATAACGAACGTTGGGAAACCGCGCGGCGATCTCGCGGGTCTTATCGGTGGAACCGTCGTCGACCAGCACGACCTCGTAGTGAGGATAGTTGATTTTGCCTAACGAATCGAGACACGCCGCCAGGGTGGTCGCGCCATTATAGGAACAGACAATCACGGACACGAACGGAACTTGCGGGAGTTTTCGATGGGGCAAGGCGGCGTTGTCCAGCCCCAGTTTGTCGCGCAAAGCCTCGAACGCTTTCTTGGGCTGGCGGTCCCGCGTGACCAGGCCGAAGGCCCAATCGGTAATTTCCTGGTCGCCCGTGTACCATTCGTCGGTCCAGGCAAAGAAAATCGTGCCGGCCAGACCGCAGCGCACCACGCTGTCAACATGCCAGCAGAGCATCTCCGCCTGTTCCTCCTGGGAATGGCGGATCGTGTCCATGCCGAACTCCCCAAGGATGAGCGGCCGTTCTTCCGTCAGATTCTGCAAACGCAGGAGGTACTTCTCAAAATCCCGCTGGTTGTGCAGGTAAACATTGAAGCAATAGAAGTCCAGATTCTGCGGCAGCAGAAACTCGGTCGGCGGATAAGTCGCGTAAGAATAGAGAACATCCGGATCGATTGCTCGCCCGATGCGCACCAGTTTCTCGACGAACTCGGTCACGCTTCGCACCCCCAACCACCGCGCCATTTGCGGCGCTATTTCGTTGCCCACGAGATAACCGAGGACGGCCTCGTGGCCGGCCTGAGCACGGACGGCGCGCTCCACCGAATCCTCGATCTTCTGGCGAGCCCTCTTTTGCCGCAGAAATTCGATATGTTTTTCCCACGGGAGCGTGATGAGCACGCGCATGCCGGCGGCGAGGCATTGATCGAGAAACCAGCGGGGCGGCGCATGATAAATACGCAGGACGTTGAGCCCGATTTCGCGCATGAGACGGAGATCGCGGTCCACCTGCTGCGGCCGGCCCAGGTAATGCCCTTCGCTGTCCGGCTTGAACGGACCATAGGTGACGCCCTTAACAAAGAATTTCCGATCACCTTCGAAAAAAAATTTCGCGACGGAGCGAATCCGCGGGTTTGCGCTCACTGCGGCTGTTTCCTAGTCCAAGCGGCGAGATGAAGCAAAGTTTTTAAGGGGCTGTTGGTAGGGACGCCGCGCCGCGGCGTCCCTACCCTATTGTGTCCAGCGCGTGGCGCACCACTTGCGCCGTCTTGTCGATGTCGCCAGCCGTGTGTGCGGTGGAAATGAAACCGGTTTCAAACTGGGAGGGAGCGAAGTAGACCCCGGCGTCGAGACAGGCATGGAAAAATTTGGCGAACTTCTTGAGATCACTGCGCTGTGCGCCCACCAGGTCGTCGATGGGACCCGACGCGAAGAAGAGGCAGAACATGGAACCGATGCGATGGAAAGTCATTTCCGCGCCACTCTCTTTCAGAAAATCGCGCGCCGCCTGCTCCATCTGCGCGCCGCGCTCCTCCAATAACGGCCAGGCCTTGATCAGATCCATCTCGCGCAGTTGAGCCAAGCCGGCCGCCATGGCCAGCGGGTTCCCCGACAACGTTCCCGCCTGATACACCGCCCCGTTAGGCGACAATTGGTCCATGATCTCCGCGCGCCCACCGAACGCGCCCACCGGCAAGCCGCCCCCGATCACTTTGCCCAGCGCCGTGAGGTCCGGCTTGATCCCGTAAATGGACTGCGCGCCCCCGCGCGCCACGCGGAATCCGGTCATCACTTCATCGAAGATGAGAAGTGCACCCTGACGCGTGCATTCTTCGCGCAAAGCGGAGAGGAAATCTTCCCGCGGAAAATAGAGACCGGCATTGGCGGGGATCGGTTCCAGAATGACGGCGGCGATCTCGCCCGGACATTCTCGAAAGGTCGCGCGCACCGCCTCGATTTGGTTGAAGGGCAGCGAAATGGTCAGGTCCACGAAAGCCTGCGGAACGCCGCTGCTGTCGGGACGGCCATGAGTCAAGGCGCCGCTGCCCGACTTGACCAGGAGCGCGTCGACATGCCCGTGATAACAGCCGTCGAACTTGATAATCTTGTTTCGCCCAGTGAACCCGCGAGCCAGACGAAGGCACGACATGGTCGCTTCCGTGCCGCTGTTCACCATCCGCACTTTCTGAATGGACGGCATCCAGCTGCAAATCAGATCGGCCATTTCTACTTCGAGCGGATTGGGGATGCCGAAGCTCATCCCTTTTTTGGCGGCCTCGATGACGGCGTCGACCACGATCCGAGGGGCGTGCCCGAGGAGAGCTGGCCCCCAGCTGCCGACGTAATCGATGTATTCCCGGCCGTCGACGTCCCAGATCCTGGAACCGGCTGCGCGATCGACGAAGAACGGTTCTCCCTGGACGTTGCGAAAGGCGCGCACGGGAGAATTGACGCCACCGGGAATGTGTTCGAGCGCGGCCCGAAAAAGTTGGGATGAACGAGAGGACATAGAGAGGAGCAAACGTTCAACCCGCCTACGCCGAAAGCTTCGGCGTGGCAAGCGCTCACCTGTCCGCCGTAGCCCGCTCAGGGGCGAAGGAGGAACGTCCAACTCTCAAATAAGAGAGACAGAGGGCGAGATGCCTCATGTGAAATTGACACCGGGTGGGCCCGCTCGATACTCTTCGTCACGCCGAGCAATGGCGGGGTAGCCAAGTGGTAAGGTCGCGGTCTGCAAAACCGCTATTCGCGGGTTCGATTCCCGCCCCCGCCTCTCTTAGCGCGGCGCCGGGACGGGCTGGAGCGCGGCTTTCCGAATGGAGTCGCCCACTATAATGAAAGTGTAATTACCGCCGGCGGGCGGCAGAGTGCGATGAGGAAAGCGCGGGCGCAGAACAGCGTGAACCGGACTGGAGAGAGCCAGGGCGAGGAGGAGCGCGACCGCCGCAGTCTTCATAATTGCCAGATTGAGGTGCATCAATCGTGCCAGCGCGGCGCGAGAAATATGGCTCGGCTTCCCACTGTAGCCGCGGCGCTCTGTCTGCCCGTCGTGTCGAACGGATGACCCCTCTACAACGCGCTATGCGTCCGCGCCCACAGAGCCATGATCATCCGCTCCAGTTGGAAATCGCCGCGTGCTGAGTTATCCTCCACCGGACATGCCACAATTTTCCTATCGGGCGCGCAATGCGCAGGGCGGCGTGGTCGAAGGGGTTCTGGATTGTGCGGACCGATCGGTGGCGATTCACCAGATTGAGCAACAGCATTGCATCCCGATCCGGATCCAGGCGCTGGCGGAGGAGAGCAAGAACGGCGCGCGTGCCGCCACGGCCGTCGCGCTCGCCACGCAAGGCCTGAAAGTTCCGCACGGTCAGTTGCTCGTTTTCACGGAACAGCTGGCCCATTTGTTACAGGCAGGCATGACCTTGGACGAGGGGCTCTCGATTTTGCAGAAGCGGTTGAAACAACCGCGCGTGCAACAGATGACCAAGACCCTGCACCAGGCTTTGGTGGACGGGCGCAGTTTCTCGCAGGCCTTGCGCGAGTTTCCGCGCATCTTTGAACCGCTCTATGTCAACATGGTGGCGGCGGGAGAAGCGAGCGGCGCACTCCCGGATATCTTGCATCGGCTGGTCAAGCACCTGATGCAGGCGAAAAATTTGCGCGACCGCGTGCAGCAGGCGCTGATCTATCCGGCCTTTCTGGCCATGGCGGGCATTGTCCTGATCACGATTTTCATCACGTTCATGGTGCCGCAGTTGACCCAATTCATGTCGGCCAACGGCGGATCGCTGCCCTTACCCACCCGCATGTTACTGGAAGCGAATCATCTCATCACCGGCTACTGGTGGCTGGCCATTCTGCTCGGCATCGGCGCCAGTATGGGATTCCGCGCCTTCGTCCGAAACGACGAGGGCCGCATCGCCTGGGATCGATTCCGGCTGAGCATCCCGGGCTATGGTCGCATCATCCGGCACCAGTATTATGCGCAGTTTTCGCGCACGCTCGGCACGCTCATGGAGAACGGTATTCCTTTGCTCCGCGCGCTCGAGTTAGTGACGGAAATCGCGGGTAACCGCTACCTGGAAGTGAAGCTGGCCGACGTGCGGCGGGCCGTCATCGACGGCGCCACTCTTTCCACCGCGCTGGCCGCGCAGCATCTCTTTCCCGATTTGTTCACCGACATGATGGCGGTGGGCGAGCAAACCGGGCACTTCGCCGCGACCATGCAGACGATTGCCGACGTCTACGAGCGAGAGCTTGATCGCACGGTGGCGATCGTCTCGCAGCTGATCCCGCCGTTCATCATTCTCTTGATCGCCATCATCGTCGGGTTCGTCGTTTACAGCATTCTCTCGGCTGTGTTTGAGATGACACATAGCTTGCAGGTTCGGCCGCATTGAGTTAATCTCGCGCCGATTTACATGCTCTATCGCTTCGTCGCGCTCGCGTTGTTTGCTCAGGTAATCTCTCCCCTTTACGGGCAACAGGCACTGGATGATGGATTGCCTGCGCCCGGCGAAACGGCTCTCAATCCCGCTCCCGCGGAAAGCGCCTGGCTGGATCTGCGCCAGAACAAACCGGTTCATTCCAAACCACAGGCCGCGCCTCGTTGGGTCGAGGCCGTCTCGTTAGTCCCCGGGCAAATGCCCGATGGATCGCCCAAGGCGATTTTCCGGATCCGCGTGGCTCACCCGATCGGTGATTATCGTATTCTTTTCTTCCGACTCTTCTTTGATGACAAATCGGACGCGCGCCCAGAGCTGGTTTGCTGGGATGAGTCCGGCAGCCAAATGTTGCGTTCGGGCGCGCTCGGTTCCGGCCTCGGCCTGCCCACTTCCGACTCGGAAATGATCCCGATGAACGGTGTTTCCGTGATCGACGTGGAAGTGCCGGGCGATGGCAAGGGCGTGCGCGGCGCCTACCTCGACTGGATGACCAGCAGCGAAGTGGTCCATCCGCTGGCCGCCAATCATCGCGATATCATTCCGGAGCCATTCTCGGCCACGCCTCCTTTGCATGCGCCCGAGCGCGACGTCGAGCAGTTCGGGACAGTCACGGCCACCCTGGCGGCAGAGGCCATTGCCATCGGGCCGGATGTGGCGCAGGCCGCCGCCTTCCAGTTTCAGATTGAAGCGCAACCGTTGGTGGCCCTGCTGACCTTCGACGTGGCCAGTCCGCGGATCGATTCGGCCCCGGAAGTTTATGTCAACGGGGAAGCGCTCGGACCGGTCAACCTGGTCTTGCCCGAGCTGGCCGACCCGGGTTACCGCGGTCAGACCGAACCGATGGCAAAGGAGATGCAGTTCCAGTACACGGGCTGGCTGCGCGCGCAAAAAGTGATTCCTCTGACGAATCTGAAGGCGGGCACGAACGATGTGATCGTGATCTCGGGCGCCGCCACCCCGGCCTCGGCCATTCGAGGCACCCAGATCCAACTCAAGTATCTTTGGGATAAATCCGATTACCAGTTGCGGCCCGGCCCATAATTCGTTGCAACTCCGGGCCGGAATTTTTGTCAGATAAGGAAGGAAATGAAACGACCACGTCACTCCGCCGGTTTCACCCTCCTCGAGATCATGCTCGTGGTGACCATTATTGCGCTGCTTCTCGGCACCGCCATCTACAAGCTTTCCGGCAACGTGGAGTATGCCAAGCACACGCGCATTTCGGCGGATGTGCAGGGTATCAGCACTCAGCTGAAGCTGTATGAAAGCATGAACGGTTTTTACCCGACGACGGAGCAGGGCTTGCAGGCGCTCGTCACCCCGCCGGCCAGCGATCCTAAACCGACCCGCTGGTATCAACTCTACAAGGACATGCCGAAAGACCCGTGGCAGAGCGATTACATCTATCGAAATCCGGGGACGAAGAATTCAACCGGATTCGACCTGTATTCAGCCGGGCCGGATCGGAAAGCCGACACAGCCGACGACGATTGGGGTAATTAGCGGCGGAGTCTTAAGAGGTCGTTCATGCGACTAGAAGGATGGAGCATCCTGCCGGTGTCGCATCGTGCTTGTCATCTCGACTCGAGGGATTCACGACGGGGCGGAGTGCTGACCTCACGTTCCCGCCGTGGCGGGAGCCAGCCCCGCCAAGGCGCGGGGGCCAAGGATACCACCTTTGAACCACACGACCTCTTGAGGCACGACAATGAACGATCCTGACCTGACGGCCGCGCGATTTTATTGATCGATGCCGACGTCCGGGTTCGGTTTCTGCGCGGCGCTGGGATTGCGCTGAATGAGACCACGCGTGTGCGGCGGTGGCGTCGGAATGGCGACGTTGGGCGGCTTGGGCGGAAGGTAGGCGGGCGGCGGGAGCGGCGGCTGCCCCGGAGCAGCAGGCATCCCGCTCGGTTGCAGGCTTGTCGGCGGTGCCTGCGCCATCAGGGCCTGGTTAAAACCAATCGTGGCGAACTGCCCATCTTTAGAAATCGTAACCTTGGTCTGGGCCGGCTTTTCCGACCACTCGATGTTGCTGATGCCATACCCGTGTTCGTTAGGCGCTTTGGTCGTCAGATACTCTTTCAGGTTCCGATCCGTGGCTGACTGGACCGTGACGAGGTCTCCATCGCCTGTGCGCGCAGCGTTGGCCACGTAAAGATCCTTGGCGAAATTGGGAGTCGCAGCCGGCGCCGCCGCCGCCGTCGCCACGGCGAAGGGGGATTTGTTCATCATAGCCGTGTAGCGGTCGAAGGCTGGGCGCTTGGGGAGATCATCCGTGGCCAGAGCGGGGGTTACAGACGCAACCAAAAGGAGGGCGAAGAGGGAACGAACGAGTGGGAGGGAGCGAGAAGTTTCCATGGTGTGGGGTTGATTCGTTTTCATTGGGACTGCGTGATCGAAAAGGTGGAGGAAACCGGCCACGAGCCGGGTGTGAGACAAGGAAGCGATCGCTTTCATCCTTTCTTTGGCTGAGTCGGAGCGAACCAGCGGGCGACTTTGAATTTGCCGCGCATCATGGTCGGATCGGACGGATCGATGGCCAGGTTCACGCTTTCGAAAACGATAAACGCTTCCGGTTGCTGGACATCATAGAGAAAATGAACGAGCGAATCCCAATGACTCTTGGTCTCGAGCGAGGCCCACACGCTCTGATGATTGGGCGTGCTTTCCCCTGTTCCAATCTGCGGGTTCTCCACCAGCACCGTGTGCTTGGCCGCCACCGGCCGGAGTTGTTCGTCCAGTAAAGTAGACGCTTCCCCTGCCCCTTTGAAAACGGGCTGGTGCTGTTGCAGCCACTGTTCCCGCCTGGTCCAAAGATCGCGCTCTTTCATGAAGAGCTCCTGCTGCTTGCGCAGTTCCTTGCGTTTAGCCAGTTCCGTCTTTCCGCTTCCGATGGCGCCCAGGATCCAACTCCAGATAAACAGATTGATGAGCAGGAAAAGGACGCCGCCAACGAGCGCAGCCAAAACGCGCTCCCGTTGATTCATCCGCCGGTACCAATCGAGCAACTTCATCGCGGACGTCCTTCCACTCGAAATTGAGCGTGGCTGTTCGGCAAAATCCGCGGGTCAGCCATGGTGAACTGGAAAACTTTCAGGCCCTCATTCTTTTTCAATTTGTCGGCAAACTGATAAGCGAGCGCGGCCGTGTTCGCTTCTCCATCGATCGAGATCTGGCGGGCCGACTGGTTGTAGGCGGTAATCCGCACATCGGCCGAAGGCAAACTCTCCGAAAGATGATACAAAATCTCGACCGGGTAATAACGCGTGTCGATGGCTGGACCGAGCGCCTTCCAATTGGCATCCGCCGCCCGCACAAATTCCGTCTGTGGCGCGTCATGCGCGATCCGGCGATCGAGATAGGAAATGTGAATCCGTGTGTAGATGAGATACAGGACTAAGAGGAATATGATGGTGCCGTAGACCGCCGCCGCCCGGGTCAATCGTTTCCGCCACTCGCTGCGCCGCGCCAGCTGAGTCCGGCGCAACCGCCAGCTTTCCGGCAGCAAATTCAATTTCACCGTGGCCGGCGGAGTTTCGATCCCGACCAGCTCGGGACGCTGGTCGACGATCTGATGCACGATGTCGCGCAGTTCGTAACACGTTTCGTCCAGCAGCACGTTTGGGAACGAAGCCGGGATTCCCTGCAATTCGGCACTCAGGGCCAGCTGCGGTAAATCCGTCTGCAATTGTTCCCGCTCCATGCCCTCGAGTGTTCTGGTAAGCGTGACGTGTCCATTCTCCGTCACCGCGGAGACAAGCGCTTCGCCCTCCGGATAAATGAGGAGCGCCCGCCCTTTCGGCACGTGAGTGGTGCCGCGTTGCGACGCGTAGACCGTGACCTGACGCGGAATAAATCCGCGATCGATCAGCGGCGCAGCGATCTCGGCCAGTTGCTCGTTCCGCACCGCCACGGCTGAGACGATGCTCTCGGTCTCGTTTTGCTCCACCACCTCAAAATCCGTCGTGACCTCGTCCGCGGAGTAAGGCAGTCCCTTCTCGATCTGCAGGCGCACCATCTCGGGAAAATCCCCGGGATCAACCGTGGGCAGGCGAAAGCGTTGCGCCAGCACGGCGGAGACGGGCAAGCCGAGAATCAAATCGTCGCCCGCCCGCAATAAAGGAACCGCTTCCGCCAGGGTGGCGACCATGCGCACGTCCCACGAGCCGTTGGTCTGCGAAGAGCGGAGCAGGTTCCAACCATGGCCGGTCGGGACGATAAATACCGATGTCGATACGGCCTCTATATCAAAGCTCCTTCCAAGTAATCATTTGCGGGGCGTTCCCCACTTTACGCACAACCATTTGCACCACACGCGTGGTCTCGCCTGATTTTCCCACACTCACAATGCGAAAAACAGGATCTTTGAACCCGACAACGCCATTGAGGGCCGCAAACTGCGCCGCCGGGATGCCCAGAATGGTGCGGATTTCCTCGAGTGACTTGAATTGCGGATCGTCCTCCGTGCCGTCGATCCCATCGGGTCCCTGCCGGATTTGGAGAAAGGCCTCGACCAGTGGTTCAGTCATGCCGGGCAGCGCCAGCAGGACTTCGCGCGAGGCCCAGGACAAATCGATGGGCCCGCTGCTGTTGAGCGTGAGATCATCGTCCCATCCCGGGGTCGCCGTAAATTCGGACCACCCCTTGATCTTCTTCACCTGCTCGAGGCGGGTGAGGAGGGCATTGGCTGGATGATAATCGCCGTCCTCTTCCGCGCCGTTTAAGCGCACCAGATTATCCGGGTCCACCCAGTCGAGCAGGCAATCGATCATGCGGTCGCGCTCATTCAGGTCGATGCCTTTGATCTCCAGATATTTTCGGAGAATCTCCATCCGCACCGGATCCTCGCCCGCGATCAGCCAGTTCAGGTTGAGGCGACCGCCCTCTCCGGTCAGGCGCACCTCGTAGCTTTGGCGACCGGCGACTTGCCGTTTCAAGTTCGGTGAATTCCGTTTGATCGCCGGATGCAGGGCCACTTCCGCGCCAGAACAGGCCATCGCTTCCGCCTCCAGGATCCGATTGGAACTGCCGGAGACGGAAAGTTGCGCATCGATATCGAGCGCCCAGGAAATGACCATGGCACTGAGGAGAAACAAGGCCCAGAGCGCCAGCATCAGGGCGGCGCCGCGCCTTTTCTCCCGCGGGGTCCGGTTCCTTTTCATAATGAAGTGCGCCCGAGCGCAATGATCGCTTCCCACGGCACGGCGGCGTCGCTTCGTTCCACCGTCACTTTAACCAGCCGCGGCAGGGTGACGTTATCCGTCCACTTCTCCTGCCAGACGTTGAGCCGAGGATCGAAATAGCGGATTTGCAGACCGCGCACATTTTCCAACAACGGCACCCATGATTCATGGGCGTTGCTGAACGACCGGTCCGCGACGGGCTTGCGCAGAAAACCGAGTTCGACCTGGCCCCTCTTGTTCTCGACCGCGCGCAGCCGCATGCTCACCAGGAAATCGCCCGATGCATAACGCGTCAGCAAGCCCGGGCCCGCGCCGCAGGTCCAGGTAATCTGATCCCGCGAAATGTCGCTCACCTTCAATGGTTCGCCGCTCAGCGCGCCCGACCCCGAAGGAAGACTTTGCCACTGCGCGCTGAGCAAATCGCGCAAGGCATCGTAGCGCGCATCCGCCGCCGTGGTCTCGGAAGAGACGCGCAAGGCGATCAGATTCGATTGCACGAAACGGTAAATGGCTAACGACATGGTCGCCATGATCGCAACCGCGAGCATGATTTCGAGCAGGGTGAAGCCGCGCTTCCTTGGATTAGCCGGCGCGGTAAACATAAAACTCCAGCGTCTTGCTTTGCTTCACTCCGCCGTTCGTCCACTCGGCCATCAGCGTCACGATTCTCACCCCGATCAGGCTGGTCCCGTCGCTTTCACTCAGGTTGGCCGGGAGCGTTTTTTGCACGAGCCGAACCACCCCGTAACCGGTATTGATTTTTGTTTCCTTGGATGGATCGGGTACCCCGGGCGTAGCCTGGATTTCCGACATGCGGTTGGAAAGAATCAGTCGAATCCGGCTGTCTTCCGCGCTCAGGACGCTGGCATTCAGGCAGTTTTCCACGGAACGCCCGAGAGCCAGCACGCCCACCACAAACACGGTGAGGCCCAGTAAAACTTCGTAGAGCGCAAAGGCGCGCCGGGATTTTTTAACGCGCCGCATAAGCAATGATTTGAGCACGCGCCGTCAGTGGCGAGTAACTCACGGTCCAGGTTCCATCGCGTCCCACAAATTTTACATCAGCCGGCTCACACGTGCCGGTGGGCCAGAAAACCCATTCAGCCGGGGCTTCTTTAGTCAGAGCGGCGGTCAGCGTTAAGTTGAACGATTCGCCCTTCTGGGGGACCAATTGGGCCGCCGGTTTCGGGTTGTCTCCTTTGTGCAGAATTTCCGGGCGCAACTCGATGTTCTTTGTATTCCAGACGAGCAGATAAGCGCGGTGCTCGGTCAGGCTCAGTTCCTGGGCCTGGTGCACGATTTGATTAAAGCGGTCGAGCGATTGGCGCAGCCGCTTATCCGAGAGCACGCCGGTAAGGCTGGGCACAGCCAGCGCGATCAGAAGCATCAGGATAAAAACGGAAATAACGATCTCGATCAGCGTAAACGCCGCTGTTTTTCGCACGGCGGAATGTAACGCCCGACCGACCATTTCACAATAGGGGCGACTCTAGGTGGATCGCGCCCTCCGAGTGTGATGGTAAAGGCAATGCGCCGAAAATGAGCGGCTAGGCCGCTCCCCGCCTGCCATCGCGCTCGGAGAGCGCGATCCACCCCTCTGCACTTTCCATTCCCACAGCTCCAACCCACGCGCAAGCCGCCGCTAAAAATTAGCAACCAAACGGCAGCCCGCTCATTTTCCCTGTGATAAGGTGGTCAAATCTCAGCAATGACTAAAACGGCCGGCCGGGCTTTTCTCATCGGCATTTCCCTCGCCGCGTTGGGCGTCGTCGCGCTGCTCGTCTGGCAAGGAGTTACCGCGCATGGAGCGCCGGACCCGCTGCAGCCCAACACCAGCCCGACCGTGGCCTTCCTCGATATCGGCGTTCTCGTTTTCCGCGAAGGCCTTGAATGCATTCTCGTCCTGGCTGCGGTCACGGCTAGCATGACGGGAATTAAACAGGCTCATCGCCGCCCCGTTTGGCTCGGCGCCGCGCTCGCCTTCGTGGCTACTTTGATCACGTGGTTCATCGCCACTGGCATCGTCGGCTCGCTGACCGACAGCGTGCCAGCGCTCGATCTGCAGGCCGCCACCGGCTTGCTCGCGGTCGTCGTCCTGCTCGTCATCATGAACTGGTTCTTTCACAAAATTTACTGGGGCGGCTGGATCCGGGCGCATAACCGCCGCCGCAAATCGCTGCTGGCTAACGCCGGCACCGCCGAGATTTCGCGGCGTGGCCTGCTCTGGGGGCTGATTCTGCTCGGCTTTACTTCCCTTTATCGCGAAGGCTTCGAGGTCGTCCTTTTTCTACAAAGCTACAACCTTCGGCTCGGTGGCCAGGTCGTCTTAAAAGGCGCGCTCCTCGGGTTGGTCCTGTCCGCGGTGGTGGCCGTGCTCACCTTTGTCCTGCAACAGCGGTTGCCTTACCGCAAAATGCTCGTCACCACCGGCGTGCTTCTTGGTGTCGTTCTGCTCGTGATGGTGGGCGAACAGGCGCAGGAGATGCAGCTGGCCCACTGGATCTCGAAAACGGACGTGCCCTGGCTCGCGCACCTGCTCCCGGCCTGGATGGGCCTGTGGTTCGCTCTCTTTCCCACCTACGAAACACTGATCGCGCAATCGCTCGCCGCCATCGTCGTAATCGGTTCGTATTTTGCGGCACGTCGTGTCCGTTGCACAGCCGAGCCGGAAGCAGACCCCGCAGCTGAGCCGATCGTCGCCCTCCCGAAAGCGCCTGTCCTAAAGCGTTTCGAAAGGGCCGTCTAACGTGTCTATTCGTTAGGCGAAAGCCTCATTATTCCGCACGATGAAACTTTTTTTCTGGGCTGGCCTTATGGCCCTGATCTTCTCTCCCGCCGCCGCCCGGGCCGAGGGACGCGCCTTCGCCTTTATTTATGAAGCAACCCCGTCGGAGCCCGGCAGCGTGGAAACGGAACACTTCGTCACCTTCAAAACGGGCCGCGACGGTCAACCTTTTTCCCAGGTCGATTTCCGGCATGAGTTCGAGTTTGGCGTGACCAAGCAACTGCAGCTGAGCGTCTACGTGGCGGATTGGAATTACCACTCGGGACTGCCCGATCGGAGCGACGGTTTCGCTTATTCCGCAACGGCGGTCGAAGCCATTTATAACTTCACCAACCCGGCCACTGATGGGCTCGGCTTCTCTCTCTACGAGGAGATCAAAGGGGGCGACGCCCTCTTCGAGTCCGAGTCTAAAATCATTCTCCAAAAAAACTTCGGCCGATTGATCGCGGCCTACAACGCCACGTTGGAAGCGACGTGGGAAGGCAGCGCTTTCCGCCAACAGCGAGGCGAACTGCAGCAGACCTTCGGTCTTAGCTACGAACTCACGCATTCCCTTTCCATCGGGATGGAAATGCTGCACGAAGTCGTCTTTCCGGACTGGGGCACCGACGAGGTTGCACAAAATTTCTTTGTCGGCCCCAACGTTTCCGTCCGCGCTGGTGAATGGTTCGCCACGGTGACCGCCCTCGCGCAAGCCACCCACACAACGGCAGAGCCGGATGTCCAGGTTCGGACGGTTTTCGGGTTCGAATTCTAAAATGCGCGGGCAGGACGCGACAAAGGCTCTTCCTGTAGGGGAAAGGCGCTGCCTTCCCATGGGAAGCTGACCGCTTCCCCTACAGATTCGCTCCGCTTGCGACATTCTAGTTGATCGCATCCACAAGCGTCTCACCTTAAGCGGATGATCTTCCGCCGCCTCCGTCTGCTTACTTTCATGCTCCCGATCGTGATGATGATTTCGCTTCCGGGGGCGCGCGCCGCCAGTCCTTCGCCCACCGCCACGCCGGCCGGCCTGATGGACGAAAAACTTTACAAAGGCATGCACTGGCGACAGGTCGGCCCCTTCCGTGGTGGCCGAGCCCTCGCCATCGAGGGTGTGCCGGGTGAACCGGATACTTATTACTTTGGTGCGGTCGCGGGCGGCGTTTGGAAAACAACGGACGGCGGCGCCAATTGGACGCCTCTCTTCGACAAGGAGGATATCTCCTCGATCGGCGCCATCGCCGTGGCGCCTTCCGATCATAATGTGGTCTATGTCGGCACGGGCGAAGCCGCCATCCGCGGCAATACCACTTACGGCTCCGGCGTTTACAAATCGATCGACGCGGGACGCACCTGGAAAAACATGGGCTTGAAAGACTCGCGCCAGATCGGGGCGCTCATTGTGCATCCGCAAAATCCGGACATGGCCCTGGTGGCCGCGCTCGGACATGCCTTTGGTCCCAATCAGGAGCGCGGAATTTTTCGGACGACGGACGGCGGCAAGAGCTGGACGAAAGTGCTGAGCAAAGACGAGAATACCGGCGGCATCGACGTCGTCTTCGATCCGCACAATCCCAACATCGTCTTCGCTTCGCTCTGGCAGGCGCGCCGGCAGCCCTGGTTTTTCTCCAGCGGTGGACCGGGCAGCGGTCTCTACCGCTCGGAGGATAATGGCGTGACCTGGAAACGGCTGGAAGGCAACGGTCTGCCGGATGGAATTCTGGGCAAGATCGGCGTCTCGGTCTCCGGCGCGGATGCCAACCGCATCTACGCGATGATCGAAGCGAAGGAGGGCGGTTTGTTCCGCTCCGACAACGCGGGCGAAAATTGGACGCGCGTAAATGAGGACGGACGCTTCCGGCAACGCGCCTGGTATTTCAGCAAAGTTTTCGCCGATCCCAAGTCGCCCGACACGGTTTATGTCCTGAACACCGGCGCATTTAAATCGGTGGACGGCGGCAAGAGTTTCAATCTTTTGCCGGCGCGTCACGGCGATCACCACGGGCTCTGGATTGATCCGCAGAATCCCAGTCGCATCGGCAACGCCAACGACGGCGGGGCCAGCGTCTCGACCGATGGCGGCAAAACCTGGACGACCCAGGGAAACCAGCCGACCGCGCAGTTCTATCACGTGGCGGTGGACAACGCCTTCCCTTATCACATTTACGGGGCACAGCAGGACAACTCCAACCTCGGCATCGCCAGCCGGACGGACTGGGGAGCGATCGGATCGGCCGATTGGTTCGTGGCCGGAGATGGCGAATGCGGTTTCGTGGTGCCGGATCCACGCGATTGGCACATCATTTACTCAAATAGCGAGGGCTTCGCCGTTCGTTACGACAAGAGCAAGGAAGACGTCCAGGATATCAGCCCGCTCCCGCTAGATAATTCCGGGCACGGCGCCGTGGATAACCTTCACCGCTTCCAATGGGTCTCGCCCCTCCTGCTGTCGCCGCACAATCCGGACACGATTTATACGGCCGCCGAATGCGTCTTTCGTTCGACCGATCACGGACAAACCTGGACCCAGATCAGCCAGGATCTGACCCGCAATGACAAGAGCAAGCAGCAGCCAAGTGGCGGCCCGCTCACCAACGACATCACGTCGGTGGAATATTACGACACCATTTTCGCATTGGCGGAATCTCCCGTGAAAAAAGGCACGCTCTGGGCCGGCACGGATGACGGACTTATTCACGTCACGACGGATGACGGCGCGAACTGGGCCAACGTCAGTCCCAAAATGCCGGACTGGAGCACGGTGGATTTGATTGAGCCTTCTCCCTTCGATGCCAACGTCGCCTACGCCGCGATTGATCGGCATAAGCTCGACGACTTCAAACCTTACATTTTCAAAACGACGGACCTCGGCAAGACGTGGTCGTCGATTACGGCCGGCCTGCCCGAGGGCGCCTACGTGCACGCCGTCCGGGAGGATCCGAAGCGCAAAGGCCTGCTCTACGCCGGCACCGAGCGCGGCGTCTTCGTTTCGTGGGATGAGGGCGGACACTGGCAGCCGTTGCAATTAAATCTGCCGCCCAGCCCGGTTCACGACCTGGTCGTGAAGGATGACGACCTGGTTGTGGCCACCCATGGCCGCGCTTTTTGGGTTCTGGATAATCTCACGCCCGTCCGCCAGGTCAGCGCGCAATCTGGCGCCGCGGACTTGATCCTGTATCAACCCCAGACCGCGCTCCGTCTGCATTACCCGGAGGCATTCGATCGGCGCCAGCCCGTCGGCGAGAATCCGCCCGCCGGCGCCATGCTTGATTACTATTTCAAGACAGCCCCGAAAGACGAAGTCACTCTCGATATTCTCGACGCCAAAGGCAAGGTCGTTAGGCATTTGTCGAGCAAGGAGAAAAAGGAGAACGATCAGCCGCCAGAATGGCCGGACCGTGTGGAAAAGCCCAAGGTGATCCCCGCCAACGAGGGCATGAACCGTTTTGCCTGGGACTTGCGCTACAACGACCCCATCCAGGTGCCGGGTGCATTCTATACGGGAGACGGGCCGCGCGGTCCCCTCGCCGTGCCGGGCGATTACCAGGTCAAATTAAGCGCCGGCGGAAAGAGTCAGACAGCGCCGCTCCACCTCGTGATCGATCCCCGCGTAAAAGGGGCCGAACCGCAGGTGGAAAAAAGTTTCGCGCTCTCTCGCCAGGTGACCGACCGCATCTCGCAGCTGCACCAGGCCATCAACGAAATTCGCGATCTCAAGTCGCAGATTCAAGTGTTGCACCGGCGCTTCGAGAGTGACGAGAAACTGAAATCGACTCTGACGGCCGCGGACGACATCGATCACAAGATGTCGGAGGTCGAGCAACAGCTCATCCAGGTGAATGCCAAGGGATCGGAAGCGACCCTCGCTTTTCCGAGCATGCTCAATGAGCGCTTCGATACCTTCAGCCACGTCATCGAAGGGGATCACGCGCCGACCAAAGCGCAGCTCGATATCTTCAAGATGCTGAGCGACAAACTGGATGAACAGCTCAAGAAGTGGACCCAGATCAAAGCGGAAGAACTGCCCAAGGTCAGCGCGCTGGTTAAACAGCTCGATCTCCCTGCATTGAACATCGCAGAACCGAAGAAGACGGATTCGTAATTGGTGAATCGTGGATCGCGATTCGGCCACGGCGCAACGGGCCGCTCCGTCCAAGACGTGCTAGAGGCGCTCGCCGCGGCCAGCGCCTAACCAACCCAAAAGGCTGCTGACCAGCCGCCTCTCAATTCAGTTCTTATCCACGCTGTATTTGCCCGGCCCGATAAAAAGGAGACTGAGCAAAAGGATAGCCATTTCCAAGGCCGGTAACCGCGCCAGAAAATCACCGTGGCTGTCCCACACCCCCACCAAATGAACCAGAGTGATGGCCAGCGTCAGCAACACGCCCAGCCGAAAAAAGATGCCTAGGATCATGAGAACTCCGCCTACGCAACCGAGCAGCGCCCCGACGAACCCCCAGAATTCGTAATGCGAATGAAAGTCAAGATGGCGCATGGCCGCGCCGAAATGTTCCCAGCTCCCCTGGCCGCTCCAGAGCACCGGCGCGATCAGGATGATAAAGATCAAACCGATGCTCGCCCGGATGAGCAGCAAGCCGGTCTCGCGATATTTGCCGAGGAACTGCATCATAGCCATGGGCGCGATTCTGCGGGAGCGCAGCTAACATTTCAATGCAAACCGCTCCCTCTCCCGGTGGGGCGAGACTCTGTCGAGCCGTCGAATTCAGAGAACGGAGCGATAAGTCGGCTCGACAGAGTCTCGCCCCACCAGCAAGTTCCTCCCTTAGCATGACGAAAATCGAGAAGGCGGTTTTACTGGCGGCCGGACGTGGCACCCGCATGCGCGAACTGACGGCCGAACTGCCCAAACCCATGATCGAAGTGCGCGGCAAACCGGTTCTGCGCCACATCATGGAAGGGCTGCGCGACGCCGGCGTTCGCCAGTTCCTCGTCATCGTCGGTTATCGGGCGGACGCCGTGCAGAAATACTTCGGCCACGGGACCGATCTCGGCGTCGAGATCGCTTATTCTACCCAAGTGGTGCAGAATGGGACCGGCCGCGTGGTGGATCTGGCCCGGGAATTTGTGGGCGGTTCGCCTTTCATTTTGAGCTACGGCGATATCCTGGTGGATCCGCTGAACTACGAACAAATGACCCGCCTCGACGACGAGACGGAAGCCATCATCAGTGTCAGACGGAATGAAGATGTGAGCCAGGGAGGCGCGGTTTTTTTAAATGACGCCCTCGAACTGGTGGATCTGCGCGAAAAACCGAAACCGGGCGAGCCCACCAGCCCTTGGTACAACGCCGGCCTCTACGCCTTTCGCCCGAGCATCCTTGCCTTCACCGCCAAACTGCAGCCCTCTCCGCGCGGTGAATACGAACTGACCGATGCGATCCGCGATCTCGCCCAGTCCGGCAAGAAAGTGAAAGCGCTGGAGTTGACCGGCGAATGGGCGGACGTGCGCGATCCCGAAATCCTCGCACAACTAAATAAGCCCTCGTAGCGGTTTAGCTCCGCCAGCGCGGCCGCATCAACTCTTCATCCAGGGAGCACAGGCCGCTGGCCTGTGGCATTCGGCGGCCTCGCCGAATGCATGCTGCAGATAACAGACTCTCGATTGAGGAGAAGAGGTTTCGCGGCGAGCCGCCGCGAATCACAGGCACAGCGGCCTGTGCTCCCCAGGCAAAACGGTGCTCCGCTCGATATCTGCGCGCCCTACAGAGGGATCGTCGTCGAATCGGGCGGAGCCTCGCCGTTCTCGCCCGTCTCTTCTCCAATTTCTTCTCCAATTTCTTCTTCAATCTCGCGTTGCCATTCGCGCGATAGCCACGGCCTGAGAAATCCGTAAAGCAAATAGGATAGAAAGAGCACCGCCGGCATCCATTCATAATACAGCCAGGTAAAGATGAGGATGAGAATGATGATCAGAAAACGCGGAATCGACTTTTTCGTTTTCCAATTGAGGGCCTTGAAGCTGGGGTACTGAAAACGACTGAACATCATGAACGACAGAAAGAGCAGGAGCGGAGGCAGCACGAACTTCCATTTGCCGAGGTGATGTTCGCCCTCGGCCAGCCATAAAAGAAAGAGCGTGATCGACGCAATCAGTCCGGCCGCGGCTGGAATCGGGAATCCCGTGAAATTCCTTGCGGTTTCACCGCCGCTTTGATCATGGTTAGCCGACACGCAATTGAAACGCGCCAGACGCAGCGCCCCGCAGGCCAGGTAAACAAAAGCGATGATCCAGCAGGCGCGCGGAAACTCCTGCAGCACCACCCGGTAGACCATCAGAGCCGGGGCCACGCCGAAAGAGACAATATCGGCAAGCGAATCGAACTCGCGCCCGAACGCGCTCTCGTGCCCACCCAGCCGCGCCAGCCGGCCGTCCAGCAAGTCAAAGAAACAAGCGCCCAGGATGAACCAGATGGCGGTATGGAAAAGGTCGCCGGCCGCGTCCGCGTCCGACGCCTGCAGGAGCGCGCCTTCCAAAATCTTGAGCGTGGCCGTGAACCCGCAAAACAGGTTGCCAGCCGTCATCAGGTTCGGCAGGAGATAGATTTTTGGGTGCGACTCGTTCATGGCTCCGCCAGCCGCGCGATCACAGTCGATCCGCCTGCCACGCGGTCCCCCACTTTTACCACGACCGCGGCGTTGAGAGGTAAATATACTTCTGTTCGGGAACCGAAGCGAATCATTCCGAAGCGCTCGCCTTTCTTCAGCTCATCGCCCACCTGCGACCAACCCACGATCCTTCGCGCAATCGCCCCGGTTAACTGGCGCACCACCACCGTCACGCGCGGATTCTGAAAGGCCCAGGTTATCGACTCGTTCTTGTCCGAGCAATCAGTGCGACGCGCATCCAGACAAAGTCCCGCGCGATGCTGCCGGTAGATCACCCGGCCGTCCACCGGGGCGCGGTTCGTGTGCACATCAAAGACGGAGAGGAAAATGCCGACACGTCTTGTCCGCGCCTTCAACACGTCGGGCTCGTCGATCTCCACGATGTCGGCCACCACACCATCGGCCGCGGCCACCACCGCGTTTGCTTCCGTCGGCACAGCCCGGTCCGGATCGCGAAAGAAAGCCAGCGTGTAAAGAATCAGCAAGACAAAGAGAAGCGACAACCAGGGGGTCAGGAGCCAGCTGACCAGGCCCAGGATGGCGAGGATGGCAAAGATCCATCGCCCTTCGCAGAGGGTTTGAAAGCGCATTTTGAGGCCGTAGTTTCCGGTTCGAAACCGGTCTGGTCAAGCCGCCGAAATCGAGGGGATCCGCACGATTCGTAAAAACACAATATAATGGGTCTTCAGATCCACCCGCCTCCTACAGATAGGGGAAAAAAGGTTGGGAAAAGACCAGATATTTAGTTGTTTCCGAGCCTTTTCTGCCTATCCTTTTTTTCACTGATGCGAGCCGCCGTTTTACCTGCCCCGGACGACAAGAGTTTGAGCGAAGAAAATCCTAAGAAAGACGGCACCGAGATCCTAAAATCTCAGAAGTACGACGCCGCTCAGATCGACAAACTCGAGGGCCTGGAAGCTGTCCGGAAACGCCCCGGAATGTATATCGGCGACCCCGATGAACGCGGTTTGCATCACCTCGTCTTCGAGGTGCTCGATAACTCGATCGACGAGCATTTGGCCGGCTACTGCACCAAGGTGGAAGTCACCGTGCATGTCGATGGCTCCGTCTCCATCCGCGATAACGGCCGCGGCATCCCGGTGGATATCCACCCAAAATGGAAAATGCCGGCGGTCGAGCTTGTCCTCACCAATTTGCACGCCGGTGGAAAGTTCGGCCAGGGCGCCTACAAATACTCGGGCGGTCTGCACGGCGTCGGTGCCAAGTGCGTCAATGCCCTCTCCGACTGGTTCAAGGTGGAAGTCACGCGCGACGGCAAGGTTCATCACATGGCTTTCGCCCGGGGCAAGACGACCGACAAGCTCAGCGTCATCGGCGAAGTCAAAAACAAGAAGCACAGCGGCACCTTCATCACCTTCCTGCCGGATCCGACGATTTTCACCATCACGACGGAATTCAAGTTCGAGCGTTTGGCCAGCAGACTGCGCGAACTGGCCTTTCTGAATCCCGGGCTCGAAATCACCCTGGCGGACGAACGGGTCGAGCCGCTCAAGAAGGAACTCTTCTTGTATAAATACGGCATCGAAGAGTTCGTGAAGCAACTCGGCGAGAACAAGCAGGTCATTCACCCGAAGCCCATCGTCATCTCGCGGCAGCGCGACGAAGTTTTCGTCGATCTCGTCATGCAGTACAACGACAGCTACAACGACCAGATTCTGCCGTTTGCCAATTCCATCCCGAATCCCGACGGCGGCACCCACCTGACCGGCTTCCGCACGGCCCTGACCAAGGCAGTTAACCAATACGCGCGGTCGAACAATCTCACCAAAGAGAAGGATCCGGCCATTTCGGGCGATGACGTGCGCGAAGGTTTGACGGCCGTCCTCAGCATCAAGCTGCCCAACCCGCGCTTTGAATCGCAGACCAAGGTGAAGCTGGTCAACACGGAGATTGACGGCGTCGTGAACTCGGTCGTCTACGAAGGCCTGATGACCTTCTTTGACCAGAATCCGCCGGTCGCCAAACGCATTTTCGACAAGGTTTTAACCGCGGCCCGCGCTCGTGAAGCCGCCCGCAAAGCCCGCGAAACGATTCGCAAAGGCGCGCTCACCGGCGGCGGCTTGCCCGGGAAACTGGCCGACTGTTCCGAGCGCGATCCCGAGTTGACCGAACTCTACATCGTCGAGGGCGACTCCGCCGGTGGTTCGGCCAAACAGGGGCGCGACCGCCGTTACCAGGCGATTCTGCCCATTCGCGGAAAGTTGATTAACGTCGAAAAAGCGCGCGAAGATCAGTTCCTCAAGAACAACGAAATTCAGTCGATGATCACGGCTATCGGGGCGGGCATCGGCAAGCCCAAGGAGGATGGCAACGGCAAAGAGGAAGGCCGCTTTGATATCACCAAGCTGCGTTACGGCCGTATCATCATCATGACCGACGCGGACGTGGACGGCTCGCATATCCGGACCTTGCTCCTTACCTTTTTCTTCCGGCAAATGACGGAGCTGGTGCGCGCGGGCAAAATCTATATCGCGCAGCCGCCTCTTTACCAGATCAAACGAAAGAAGCGCGAAGAGTACGTCGACGACGACGTGCAGTTGAATAAAATTCTGATCACACTCGGCGCCGAAGACGTGCGCTTGAAAAACCTGGCTGATCACAAGGAAGTCACGGCGGCGCAATTGAAAGACATTCTCGAATCACTCGAACGGCTGGCCAAACTGAGCGAGTCGGTGCGCCGGCATGGCGGAGATTTCGAGGGCTTCCTCGCCCATCGCGAAGCCAAGTCCGGCAAGTTGCCCGCTTATCTGGTCAAAGTCCGCGATGGCAACGAAGAGAGCGTTCACTATTTCCACGACGAACGCGGCGTCCGTCATTTCCACCAGGAAAATCCGGACCTGAACCTGTTCGACGACGATGCGCAGCAGGAGTTGCTTCCGTTAGGCACAGCCGCGGCCAGCGCCGCAGCGGCCGCCGCCAAAACGAACGGCGCCAACCGCCGGCGCGGCAAACTGGTCGAATTGCACGAGTCCGCCACTATCCAAAAGATCATCGCCGAACTGGCCCGCAAAGGGTTGAAGGTGGATCACTATGCCGCGAGCGACCGGCCCATCTTTGAGTTGATGGAAGGCGACGGCGAAAAGGCCACCTCTCATCCTCTTTTCTCCATCCCGGAGATTCTGCAGAAGATTTTGGAAATCGGCCGCCGCGGCGTGCAGATCAAACGCTTCAAAGGCCTCGGTGAAATGAACGCCAAAGAATTGTTCGAGACGACCATGAACCCGGAGAAGCGGAAGCTGCTCAAAGTCGACCTGAACGACGATAACGCCGTCGACGCTGACAAGATGTTTACCATCCTGATGGGCGACGTAGTCGAACCGCGCCGCCAGTTCATCGAAGACAACGCCCTCAACGTCCGGAACCTAGACGTTTGATTTTTCTGGACAGGATTAACAGGATTTACTGGATTGGAACTTTCCGACGATCACGCGCTGACTGAGAAGGTCATCGGTTTCGCGATGAAAATTCATCGCGCTCTTGGACCAGGGTTTTTGGAGTCGGTTTATCTGAACGCTCTCGTCCACGAGCTCCGCCGCGCCAGCGTGTCAGCCGAAGTTGGGCAACGAATCACGGTCCGATACGAGAATGTAATTGTAGGCGAATTCGTCGCCGATTTGATTCTGAACGAAACCATCATTTACGAATTGAAGGCCAACAGTTCGCTGGCCATGGCCGACGAGGTGCAACTCGTCAATTATCTCACTGCAACAAACAGAGATGTCGGACTTTTGCTCAACTTTGGAGCCCCTAGCCTGCAGTTTAAGCGGAAGTATCGGAGAGCGTCATCAACGCCCGATGACGTTGATCTGCACCAATCCAGTAAATCCTGTTAATCCTGTCTAAAAATTCCTTTTGTGTATAACGCCAACGAAAAAATAGAGCCCATCAACGTAGCCGACGAAGTGTCGAGGTCGTTCCTCGACTACTCCATGTCGGTCATCATCTCGCGCGCCCTGCCCGACGCGCGCGACGGACTCAAGCCCTCGCAACGCCGCATCTTGTATGCGATGCACGATCTCTCCCTCTTCCCCAACCGCCAGCATCGGAAATGCGCCAAGATTTGCGGCGACACCAGCGGTAATTATCACCCGCACGGCGAAGCGGTGATCTACCCCACTCTCGTGCACATGGCGCAACCATGGGCCATGCGCGAGCGGCTCGTGGATGGCCAAGGCAACTTCGGCTCCGTCGAAGGCGATCCTCCCGCCGCCATGCGTTACACCGAAGCGCGCATGACCCACCTCGGCGCCGCGCTCATGAGCGACATGGAGAAGGACACGGTCGATTTCGTCCCGAACTACGACGAGACGCGCACCGAGCCGACCGTTTTCCCGGCCGCTTTCCCGAACCTGCTCGTCAACGGCGGGACTGGCATCGCCGTCGGCATGGCCACGAACATGCCCCCACACAATCTGGTCGAGATCATCGACGGCATTTGCGCCCAGATCGATGATCCCGAGATCACGCTCGACGATTTGATGAAACACGTGAAGGGCCCGGATTTTCCGACGGGTTGCGCCATCTGCGGCGTTGCTGGGGTTCGGCAATATCTCGAGACCGGCCGCGGCAGCATGAAAGTCCGCGGTAAAGCCGGAGTGGAGGAGATCAAAGGCGGGCGCGAACAAATCGTCATCACGGAAATTCCCTATAACGTCAACCGCGCCACGCTGGTCGAGCGCATCGCCGATCTCGTGAACGACAAAGTGCTGACCGATATCAGCGCGATCCGTGACGAGTCGGACGAAAACACGCGCGTGGGGGTGGAGCTAAAGCGGGACGGCAACCCGAAGGTCGTCATCAATAATCTCTACAAGCACACCGCGATGGAAAGTTCGTTCGCGGTCAATATGCTGGCGATTGATCATGGGCGCCCGAAACTCCTGCCCTTAAAAGCAGCGAACCAGGCTTACATCGATCATCGCCGCGAAGTCATCCTGCGCCGGACCCGTTATGAGCTGCGTAAAGCGGAAGAACGAGCCGAGACGCTGGAAGGTTACCTGATCGCGCTGGCCAACCTTGATGAATTCATTCGCATCATCCGGGGTTCAGCCAACCGCGACGAAGCGCGCGTCAAACTGCTCGCGTTCGAATTCACCAGGCGCCAGGTCGAACAACTCGGCATTCTTATTCGAAATGAAGCGCGCATCGAAGACGGCCGCTACGCTTTCAGCGAGCATCAGACCAATCAAATTCTCGATCTGCGCCTTTACCAGCTGACCGGCATGGAGCGGGGCAAAATCGAAAGCGAATACAAGGAGTTGATCAGCACGATCAAGGATCTGCTCGACATCCTGGCCAAGGAACAGCGCGTGTTTACCATCATTAAGAAGGAGCTGCGCGAGATTCGCGAGAAATTCGGCTCTCCTCGTCTGACCCAGCTCGTGCCCGACGAAGGCGAGATCAACATGGAGGATCTTATCGCCAATGAAGGATGCATCATCAGCATCACCCACGGCGGGTTTATCAAACGGACCGCCGTCAGCGCCTTCCGCGCGCAGCGCCGCGGCGGCAAGGGCGTCATCGGCATGGCCACGCGCGAAGGCGCCACCGAGGAGGAAGAAGGAGACTTTATCCAGCACCTCTTCACCGCCACCACCCACGACTACCTGATGTTTTTCACCCAGTCGGGTCGCGCTTACGTGGAAAAAGTTTACGAAATTCCTGAAATGGGCCGGACCACCAAGGGTCGTTCCATTGCCAATATCCTGGAACTGCGGCCGGACGAAAAAATCGCCGCCACCATCCGCGTCCAGGCGAAGAAGTCCGGGACTGGCGCGAACATCGTCGATGAAACGTGGGATAAAGATCTGCACATCGTCTTCGCCACCCGCTCGGGAATCGTCAAGAAGTCGAATTTGTCCGATTACGCCAACGTGCGAAAGGGCGGCATCATCGCCATCCAAATCGAAGACGATGATCGCCTAATCGATGCCAAGCTGACCAACGGCAACAACGAACTCGTTCTCATCACGAAAGAAGGAATGAGTCTGCGCTTCCATGAAGAGCAGCTGCGCGACCAGGGCCGTAATACCGTCGGGGTCTGGGGCATCCGACCGGAAAAGACGGATCACGTCGTCGCGCTCGCCATCGTCGATCTCAACGCCATGCTGCTCGTGGCCGGCGAAAACGGAATCGGCAAACGCACCCCCTTCGACGATTACCGGCGCCAATCGCGCGGCGGCAAGGGAATCATTACCATGAAGACCGGGGAAAAAACCGGGAACGTGGTGGGCGCTCTCACCGTCATGGACAAGGATGAGCTCATGCTCATCACGACGAAAGGCCAGATGGTTCGCACCCGCATCAAAGAGATTCGCGTGGTCGGGCGCAACACCATGGGCGTAAAGCTCATGGACCTGCGCGGCGTTGAAAAACTACAGGCCATTGCGCCCGTGGTGGCCGACGCTGAGACGGAAGAGATCCCAGAAGAAACTCCGGCCTAGGACAGTTCGTGCTTCGGGGGCCCTGCGCTCGATCGGTTGTTGCAGGGCGGGCGCCCCGCCTGCCGGTCTACCGATTGGAGAATCAGGCAAGCGCCGCGAGGAACAGTAAATTCTTCGTGTCCCTTTGTGGCTCGGTAACAAAAAGGGACACGCCGGAGCGTGTCCCTTTTCGAAGTGAGTCCTGTTAATTCGGATTAATAGCCCGTCGCGCGAGTCGTCGTCGTGCTGGTGCTGGCCGGAGGGCGGGTCACCGCGGTCTCATGCGTGGTCGTCGTCGTGCTCGTCGTAACCGGCTGGTCATGGGCACATGAAGCCAGGAAGAGGGCGGCAGACACCGAAAACAGTGAGGTCAGAATAGTCAATTTTTTCATAATGAAGTTTAGCTTTCAAAGGGAATCGTCGCAAGTGCCCCGGGCAGACGTGTTAAGCGTTAATTTTGTTGAGATTATATGATCGGGACTTCCCGGCCCAGCTCGCTCGAAGCGTAAATACCATCGATCATCTCCATTAACGCCACCGCTTGATCCGCGTCGTTGATCGCCTTCGCCTCTCCCCGCACCGATTCCAGGAAATTCCGCAACTGCAGCTCGAATCCGTTGGCCTCACCCCGCTCCGCCTCTAAGGGCACGTTGATGAGCTCGCCGTCCCGATCCTCAAACAGGCCAAGAGGCTTGAGACGAAGCGACGCTTTCGTCCCGTACAGCACCGAATTGTTCGACTCCCGCCCGAAATATTGACGGGGCGGAATGTCGTCGGTCAGGTTGCCCGCCCACGACGTTTCCAATTGGACGACCGCGCCGTTGCCGAAGCGAATGAACCCGAAAGCGGCATCTTCCACATCGAACACTGGCACTTTCACCAGATGCGCAAAGTTCCTGAAAACCTGCGCGCTCACAGCGAGTGGCTTGGGGGTGCCCATCAGGTACCAAACGGCGTCGAGCGCATGAATGCCGATGTCGATGAGCGCGCCCCCGCCTGACCGCTTCTTTTCCGTGAACCAGTTCCCCACTCCCACGGGAATTCCACGCGACCGCACAAACGTGGCTTTGGCATGATAAATTTCCCCGAGGCGCCCTTGCTCAACCAAGCTCCTGGCCAGGCGCATGTCCGGAGTGAAACGGAATTGGCGACTGAAGTAGTAGAGCAGGTGACGCTTCCGCGCTTCCTCGCGCAGCACGATCATCTCGGCCGCATTCAGGGTCGGGGGTTTTTCGCAAAGAACGTGTTTACCCGCCTCGAGCGCAGCGAGCGACGCCGGAAAGTGGAGAAAATTCGGAAGACAAATGATCACTGCATCGACGTTTTTGTCTTCGAGGAGTTGCTTATAATCAGCGTAGCTTTTCTTTGGGCTATATTCGTTTTCGAAACTCTCCCGGCGCTCATCATCCAATTCCGCGCAGGCGTAGAGAGCGGCTCCTTTCGCTGTTTGGGTCGCTTGGGCATGCATTTGACCGGGCCACCCCGCCCCCATGATTCCGATGTTCGATTTCTTCATCATCCAAGGAGCGGCGGTTTCAGAACCGCCGAACTTAGACGGAAAAGGGCGGTTTGGAAACCGCCCTTCCTTGCTAATCGTTGACGCGCCCGCGCTGTTTCTTCAACTCTCCGCGCTTCCGTTTCCCTTCCAGGATCTTTCGCTTCAGGGCGCGCGGGCGAGGTGACCGGCGCCGCCGCGCTTTCTCCCGTTGCGCAATCTCCGGAGCCCGGCGCCGCGCTTTTTCCTTTTCAATCGCCTCGCCCAACCGCTCCCGTGCCAGCTTCCGATTGAGCGCTTGCGACCGCGAGTCCTGCACCGTCACTGTGATTCCCGTCGGCTTGTGCCGCAGCGACACCGCCGTGGAAACCTTGTTCACATTCTGGCCACCCGGACCGGACGATCTGGCAAATGTCTCTTCCAGGTCGCTTTCGCGCAGGCCGGTCCGCGGCCCGCCTGGTTCTCTTTTCCGATTCATCGCTGGCCTGGCTCAAACCGGAGCGACATTTTTGCGGCCATGACGCAACACGCGCGACATCCAGATGAGTTCATCCAAAAACTTGTCCACCCGGCGGACATAATTCTGATCCAGCAAGTTTCCGGCATCATCGAACGCCTTGCCAATCGTGCCGAAATTCACATCGGTAAATGTGGTGACAAGGCCCAGTTCACGCATCACCGGGAGGAGATGCTCGATCACACGAGCGCCGCCAAAGGGGCCGGCCGAGACGCCGCAAAGGCCGACCGCTTTGTGAATGTATTCCTCGAGGTTCGAGTCGAGTGCGTGCTTCAGGAGTCCGGGGTAGCCGTGGTTGTATTCCGGCACCACCAGGATGAGGCCGTCGCAGCGCTGGATCGTTGCCGAAAATCCGGGATCTTTAATCTGCTCGCCCGCATCATCCAGACGCATCGGAATGGATCGAAGGTCGATCAACTCCGTCTCCACGCCGGCCCGCTTCTTCGTTTGCTCCAACACGAACCGAGCCGCATTCTCGCTCTTCCGGCCCTGCCGCGTGGTGCCCAGAATCACCGGGATAAAGAGCGGTCGCGTTGCCTCGGTCATGCTCCGAAGTGTCGGGAAGTTGCCGCACTCTATCAAGCGCAGAAAATGGAATTAGCCCAGCTACTCCGTGAACCTTGCGCTCAGGAGTGGCATCGGCATCTTGCCGATGGTCTGCGCAACATCGGCTGGAAGCCGATCCCACTTTTCCCGCGAAGGAGATCACGGCGAGGTCAACCGCACCCGGTAAAACCGGCTGGGCAGAGCCGTCGCGTCATCGGCCGAGGTCGTCAAAGCCCCGGGCCCGGCTGTCAATTGGTTCGTGACCGCCGCCCACGTGCCACCTAACTGATCGCAACCCTCCACTTGATACGTTTTCCCCGGCACCGAATTCCATCTGATCGTGGCCGTTCCATTGGTCCGTGTGATCTGAACGACAACGAAACTGATGGCGGGATCGAGGCGGTCATATTTGCCATCGGCATTCTGATCAAGGATCGCGGGGATTGGCAGGGCAAGGAATTCGTTAGGATAAAGATTGCCATCGCCATTTCCGGCAGGACACTGTGCGGCAGTCGCACCGCCATTCGAAGTGCCGTAAGCCACGGCCGCGATGTAGATCGTCGGCGGCATGGAACCGAATGCGTTCACGAGATCAATTACGCCTTCCATTTGTCCACTATTCGTGGTCGCCTTCGCCACCGCGCTCAGGTTCGGCGGATTGGTCCACCCGGCATAGTTGTTCAGACTTTCGCCCGCGAGAAACGGCTTACTCCCGGCGGTGCCGATCGTTCCGGCCTTCCCCCACGGCGCAGCCGTCGAGGCGGACGGAAGCAACTGAATCACTGACGAAAATAAAATGATCATTCGCGCCGGAGCCGTTCGATCCGGGAGACCAGGTGGCGACATAGAGCAACGTGCCGCACACGGCTGCGTATGTATCGCCCAAAAAGCCTTTTCAGGCGGCCGAGAACAAGTCCCTTGTCTCCCCCAAAACAAATCGGGCGCGACCAATGCGTCGCGCCCGATTTTCAGAAGATTCGCGGTGACCTAGAAACTGGTGTTCAGCACGACGTTGCCCTTTGCGTCTTTAACCTGAACGTTTTTCACGCCGAAGAGGCTAACGCCGCGGGCAATTGCGCCAGTCGTTGGCTTCGGCAGGAAGCTGATCGTCGCGTTTCCGGCTGGATCCGCACTGACTTTTTTGGAGGGAATACCGTTAATCGCTACGGCAAGCTTGGCCCGCGCCGGCAACCCGTGAGCCGCCAGAACGAGGGACCCGCTGGCCACATGATTCATCGCTTGAGCCGAAAGTGTGGCGGAAGCTGTGGCATTCGGCGCCGTGACGCCAGCCGTCCCTGTCAGGCTTGCGCTCAATACCTCGCTCGTTACCGAGGCAACGCTGGTGAGATCGGCTGTGAAAAGAACGACACCGTTGGCGTCGGTTACCGAAACGGTCGCGATATCAAAAGGATTAAAGTTGACTGGAAAAGGGATTCCCTCTCCTGTTCCAAATTCCACTTCCGCGTCGCTGCCGTCCGTCGTGAAACTGCCTAACGCCACGGTGGCGCCGGTCGATTTCAACGTCACATTAACGAAGTACGTGCCGGCCGGCAGGCCGGTCGTTTCCAACTGGAGGGTTGAGCTGGTCGTGCCTTCGTCGTCTTCCGTGTCGAGCGAGAGCTGAATGGCGGAGCCCGCCGGAGCCGCGGCCGTTGGAGTCATGGCCATTTCGACATCCAACGATTCGGTCCCTTCAATCGAACCTCCTTGTTCATTGTCATCGGCCCGCGCTGCCAGCGGGAGAACCAGGGAAAAACCGCAAAGAGCGGCAAAGAAATGGGTGAATAGTCGGCGAGTGCATGGATTCATATTATGGTAATTATAGCAGTTTTTACGCCACTTTCGCAGGTTGTTCGGACAGGTTGCCATGAGGGATTCAATGGCGCAAGTCCGAGTCCACTCGGCTCGATGTGACCGCTCTATCCCCTCAGTGCGGCCCAGACCCGGTGCACGTCGTCATGATCTTGCAGGGTTTGGAGAAATTCGGCGGTTTCAGCGCGCTCCTCGGGAGTTAGGTCCGGAAAATTTTTCGGGAGGTAGCCCAGCTCGCTCGTCACGAGCGTCCAGCCGTTTTGCGCGAGCCATTGCGAAACCGCGTGCAGGTCGGTTCGCTCCGTAATGAAACGCGCGCCCGTTGCTTCCTGCGGAATGTCGTCATTCTCGGCGTGTCCAAGAGGCCCGACGTCCTTGGCATTGGCTTCGATGGCGGCCGCTTCGATGTCGGCCGCGGCATGCCTTTGAAACGCTTCCACCAAACCAACGTGTTCGAAAAGAAACTTATTACTGCCCAAGGCGCCGAGCTGCCCGCCTTTCCGGAAAAGGACGCGGATCTCGGGAGCCGTGCGATTGTTGTTGTCCGTTAAAATTTCGACAATCAACGGTACTTTATGCGGGGCGTAGCCTTCCAGAACAAGGTGCTCCAGCACGAGCTTTTCCGCGCCCACACCCGCACCTTTCTTAACCGCTCGCTCGATGACATCTCGCGTGACGCTGGCTCTGCGTGCCTTATCCATGGCCGCGGAGAGACGGGCGTTTCCAGTCGGATCTGCGCCGCCCATCTTGGCCGCAACCATGATCTCCTTCACGATCTTCCCCACAAGCTGGCCTTTTTTCAGACCCGCAACCTCGCGCTTCGCGTGCAACCATTGGCGACCCATCCCTCCCATGTATCAGTCGGGGATCAGGCCGACAAGTGTCTCCAAACAAGGAGCCGCGCAGAAAATGCTCTTTACAGAGGTGCCGATGCCCGGACTCGAACCGGGACTCCCAATTACGAGAAACGGATTTTAAGTCCGTTGCGTCTGCCATTTCGCCACATCGGCGGCAGCCGGTCCCACCTTACGCAGGTCGCGCCCTCGACCAAAGCGTTTTCCATTTAGACTTCCCGGAGGGCGGCGTGAAGAAGATTGCCTCCAGCGAATGATCTCGGGCAACACCGTTGGCGTTTCCCAGAAACGCCCTACAATGTCTTTACCATGACGACTGCGAACAAGATCACGATCGTTAGGATCGCTTTGATCCCGGCCTTCGTGCTCATGGCCATCTACTATGGCCAAAGCATTCAGCGCGGCGCGCCGGAAGAGTGGCAGCGCTTTGCCGCCATCTCCCTTT
>JBBRDU010000009.1:0-65910 GCA_038203615.1 Chthoniobacterales bacterium | reverse complement strand
TAGCGGGTGTTGATGGTCGGGATGGAGTTGCCGTCGACAATCGTGGGGGTTCCAAGGCTGTCGATCTTTTGCAGAATATCGAGCGACACCTCCTTCTCCGAGTTAATCAGAGGCACGACCTCAAGCTGCAGGGCGACTTTTTTAAATTGGATGTTCGACTGTTGCGCAATGCCGCCGCCGACATTCTGATTCGACGACAACGTGCTGACCGGAACCGGAATTTCCTGTCCCGAGGCAATGATGGCTTTCTTGTTGTTGCTGGTGAAAACAGTCGGACGAGAGACCGTTTTGAAGCGTCCGGTCGATTCCAGCAGGTGCACAATGGTGGAGAGGTAGTTGCCGGCCGCGATGTAGACATTCGTGCCGCTCGCTACGTTGCGCAGGATCGAGGAAAAATTAATCAAGCCGGCGGGATCGAGAATACCGGACCCACCTGTGACGCCGGACGATCCCGTTAACCCGGGAATCCCTACCCCCGTGTTGCGAGAAGTTCCAACCACTTTGTTTTGGTATTTGGCAAAGTAATCGACGCCGAACTCCTCGTTGTTGCTGAGCGTCAGCTCGCCGATGACCGTGCTCAGCGCCACCTGGGGCGCGCTCACATCCATCTCGTCGAGGATTTTCGCGACCTTCACCACGACTTCCCGGTTGCCCAGGACGATGATGCTGTTGGAACGCTGATCGGCGATGATTTTGGCGTTGCCCACCGTGACCGCCTTGGGCGTGGTATCGACCGCCGTGGTGGAAAGTTCCTCCGAGATGTTCAAGGCGCTGTCGCCGCCGCTATTGCTCGAACCCGACAGGCCGGTCGAAGGGTTCCCCGTGCCACCGCGGTTGCGGTTGAGCTGTTGTTGTGGGTTGGCCGGGTTCGCACCCCCGGGCACCTCGGCGCCACCCCCCTGCTGGGTGCCGGGTTCGGTTAACGACTGCACCAGCACGGGCAGAACTTCGCCGGCAGAAATGTATCGAAGCGCACGCGTGACGGGCTTGGCGAATTCGACGTTGGCGTCAAACTCCGCGATCAACTTGCGCACGAACGGCATGTTAACCGGCCTCGTGATGACATGAATCCGGTTGGTGCGAACGTCGGCCGCTAGTTTAATCTTTCCCACCACGATCGAGTCTTCCGTGAGAGCGGTGAGAGCGCCGATATCACCTTCGATATTGACCGACTGCGGCACGGGCACGTTGGGTTGACGCACATTGCGCACGCCCGGTTGAATGGGCTGGCCGGGCACGCCCGGCTGGGTCGATTGCGTCCCCTTCTCGAAAACGTCCTTGAGCATGTCCACCACCTTGCTCGCGTCGGCTCGCAGCAGCGGGATGAATTCACTGACCACTTCGGCCGGCGGAATATCCACCTGGTCGATGATGCGGGAAATCACGCGGATGACACTCGAGTTTTCCGTGATGAGCAGGCTGGAAGACTTGGGCAGGGCGAGGAAGGAGGTGTAGGTCTGCGGGGGTGAGAGATACTGCCCGAGAACCTGCTGCAGTTCCTGCGGATCCGCGTAGCGCAATTTGAAAAGAAAGCTGACGACGTGATCTCCCGCCGGAATCTGAGCCGGATCTGAAATGATCGGCACCCCCGTGGTGCGCGGATTCTTGCCCGTGCCGATCACTTTAATAATGTCGTCGTCCGCTGGAATGAGCGAGAACCCATTCATCAAGAGATTGATCTCGATGATTTTGATGGCCTCTTCGCGCGGCACGTCTTTGCTGATGAAGATGTTGACCTTGCCCTGCACGAAATTGTCGCGCACCAGTTTTTTGCCGGTCAATTGCTCATACAGTCGCAACACATCGTCGACGTCGCTGTTCGGGAACTGAAGACGAACCATATCGGGGGCCGCCGCCGGTGCTGGACCACTGGGGGAGCGCGCACCGGAGATAATTTTAGGAGGCGTGTGTGCTGCGACCGCGGGGGGTGGCACCGCGATCGGCGGCGGAGTTGGCTCGGGCCGATCTTCATCGTCATCCTCCTGTTGCTGTTGCGGCTGTGCCACCGGCGCAACTTGAGCCACCGCCAGAGGCGACAGGAAAAGAAGGAACAGGAAAGATAACCGGAAAATCAGCACGGTCGTATTTACTTTTCATAGTAGCACGGTCAACCTGCATCGCCTAAGAAAATGAGACGATTTCGCGGAATCTGGACAAGTGGAACGGGCAAAGGATAGAAGGATGGGATGAAGCCGCGCGTGTTGGGGATGATTATTCTGGGCTTGGTTTCGGCGAATGGCCTGGCTCCTCGGGCGACGGCCCAGATTGCGGGCACGGCCAATGATCAAGCCGTCGCCGAAATCCGCGCGGTTATCCGGGCTCAGGAAGCCGCCTGGAATCGGGGCGACCTCGAGGCCTTCATGCAAGGATACGAGCGCTCCGCGAAAACGACGTTCGTGTCGGGGGACGAGATCACGCGCGGGTGGCAGACCGTTCTCGACCGCTATAAAGCGAATTACTCAAATCGCGAAAAGATGGGGACGCTCAGCTTCTCGGATCTGGAAATCACGCCTCTGGCCCCAGACGCCGCCGTCGTGCTGGGGCGTTGGCAACTGAAACGGGCCAAGGACAACCCGCGCGGGCGGTTCACTCTCATCTTCCGTCGCACCCCGGAAGGCTGGCTCATTGTGCAGGATCACACTTCGGCGGCGGGCGGTTGAGGGAGAGGCCGGGCGCAGAGTTTCGGCGGTCTATGACCGCCGATCTTCAGCGATCGGACAAATATTCAAGCGGGCAGATTTCGCCCAGGAAGGGCCAATCCTTCGCATCCGAAACCAACCCCGCTCGCACTGGATTATTCCTCACGTAATTCCATTTTTGCGTGCAGGACTCACCGCTCCGCCGCACGTGATCAAAGAATCCCTACTCCAAATAGGGGTATTAACCTCTTGAGCAACTATTGCTTTGGTTGTGCTTTTTTTTGTGCTATTTAAAAAAAAGCGACAGGGTCATCTTCTCTTCGTCCAACGCGACAAACAGGTGGACATGATCTGGCATGATCACGTACGAACCGATCCATGCACCGCGTTCGGCACCCGCCTCGCCGAATTCGCGAAAGCCTTGGTGGACTGACTCTGTTGCCAGAATGTTTTGTCGCCGATCGGTGCAGGCAGTGGACGAAGAAGATGGGCGACCGGATATAGAGTTGACCCAGTCTATGGAGGCGTTGGTTGCGCGGCTTTTTGGCGGTCATAGACCGCCGCTACAGAAGAGCGACTTTTCGTGGGGCGACGCAAAGCGCATAAAGGCGAACTGAGGCGGCGGTCGACAGCAGGCCGAACGTGATCATGGAAGGTCCTTTAACCTGGCCAGCAGCTTTTCGTGGATGCCGTCAAAGCCGCCGTTGCTAAACACCGCCACCACATCGTTCGCTTTAAGCAGCGGTACGATCCGATCCACGATGGCGTCCGCGTTCGGCTCATAAAAAGCGGGACGTCCATCGCTGCCAATGGCCCGGACCACCGCTTCGGGATCGAGCCGATCCTTGACCGGGATCTGTTCCAGCTTCGTCATCGCCGAAATGAAAACGCCGTCGGCCGACTTGAACGCGTTCGGCAGCTCCTGTTGAAAGACGGCCCGGCGCGTCGTATTGGAGCGAGGCTCAAAAATGGCCCAGAGGCGATGACCGGCATAACGATGACGCAAGGCCTGCAGGGTTTGCGCAATGGCGGTGGGATGATGCCCGAAGTCGTCGATCACCTTGACGCCGCCGGCTTCGCCGCGCACTTCCTGGCGCCGGGCAATTCCCTGAAAGCTCTTCAGGGCGGCGCGAATTTTTGTATCGGGCACGCCATAAAAGCGCGCGGCCGACGCCGCCATGGCCGCGTTGCGCACGTTGAACTCTCCAATCAACGAAATCTCGAAGCGCTGATCCGTCAGGGTGAAGTGCGAGCCGGTCGCGGAATACGCGACGTCGCGGATCCGTTGCGCGCAGTTTTCGGAGAAACCGACGGCCACCAGCTGAGCGAGGCAATCCCTGGCCACCTCCACGCAATTGGCATCGTCTCCATTGAGCAGCACCATGCCGTTCTGCGGAACGATGTTGAGCAACCGGCGAAAGCTCAACTTAATTTCATCGATCGTGTCAAAAATATCGGCGTGATCGAATTCGATGTTATTAATGACGACCAGTTCGGGGAGGTAATGCAGAAACTTCGAGCGCTTATCGAAGAAAGCCGTGTCGTATTCGTCGCCCTCGATGACGAAATACTTCCCGTCGTTCAGATGTGCTCCCTGCCCGAGGTTCCGGGGCAGTCCCCCAATGAGATAACCGGGCTTGTGCCCCGCTTTCTCCATGATCCAGGCGAGCAGTGAGGTCGTCGTCGTTTTTCCGTGCGTCCCGGTCACCACCAAATTATGGCGGCCGCGCAGGAAATAGTTTTTCAACACTTCCGGGAGGGAGAGATAAAACAGTTTCTGGTTCAGGACCGCTTCCACTTCCGGGTTGCCGCGCTTCATGGCGTTTCCGACGACCACCACATCGGTGCCGGGCGGGATGTTTTCCGCGCGGTAGCCGGCGTTCACGGCAATGCCGCGCTCTTCCAGGAACGTCGACATCGGCGGATAAATATTCTCGTCCGAACCGGTCACGGTGAAGCCGCGCTCGGCCAGGGCGGCGGCCACCGATCCCATGGCCGTCCCGCAAATGCCCAGAAAATGAAAATTGCGAGGTTCTCCCGTCACGCTGGTTCTTTACGATGAGGCGTTAAATTTTGCCAATGAAGAGAACGATGCGCCTTACCTTGATGGATGCGCGGATGGCGAAAGCTGCAAAGACCAAGCGCCAACATCCAGAGAAATCCCAAGGCTCAATACTCAATCCGCCACCACGGTTCCTGGCTGATGATCACGAGACGCCCCCCCCCGGCGCGCTCTTGGAGCTTGTTTATTGGAGCTTGGAATGTAGTGCTTCCGTTTACTTCTTCTTGAACACTTCGACCGCGTTCCAGGCTTCGTCCGGCGGTTCCTTTTCGTAGTCGAGCGCGCGTTCCAGGTACATCTTGGCCAGAAAATCGTCCGGATAAAATTCGAGGAAACGCGAGAACAAAATCTTGGCTTCCGTGAATTCGCGGTCCCGGAATTTGAGAATGCCCTCTTCGTAGGAGACCAGCCATTTGAGCAGCTCCTCATCCACCTTTTCCGCGCGCGCCCCGATCAAAGTAAACACATCAACCGGTTCCGTCTTCCCCTTCACCTGGACACGGGCCACCGAGCGCAGATGGAACTCCTCCTTGACCAATTCAGCCGCGGTCGGACCGATCAGGATATCGACGGCATAAGTGCGGGTGAGAGACTCCAAACGCGAGGCCAGATTGACCGAGTCGCCAATCACAGTGGGATCGAGACGTTCGTGCGGTTCGTAGGAACCGATATTGCCGATGACTGCTTCGCCGTGATTGATCCCGACACCAAACCCGAGCTGGGTGCGCCCGTCACTTTTCCATCCCTCATTCAATTTCTGGAGCTGGCGCCGCATCCCCAGGGCCGTCCGGACGGCCGCTTTCGCATCCTTGTCCACCCCCTGGCTTTTCACATTTCCCCAGACCGCCATGATGGCGTCGCCGATAAATTTGTCGAGCGTCCCGCCGTTATCAAAAACGTGCCCGACCATTCCGCTCAGGTATTCGTTCAACTGTTTGACCAGGCTGACCGGGTCCGCTTTTTCCGAGAGGCTAGTGAACCCGACCAGATCGGAAAAAAGCACGGTGACCGGCTTCCGCGACCCGAGCATCGAGTGATAATAGCTATCCGGATTATCCAGGATTTCCTTGACCAGGTTCTTCGAAACGTAGCGCTCCAGGGTGCGGCGGGTCCGTAGTTTTTCGAGGCGCTCCAGGATGTATTCGAAACCGAGACTGAACATCCCGCTCAACAAAAAAGCGGAGAGTGTCGGGATGACGAGCAGGATGATACCGAATCGATCGTAAACGACGCGGCCCGCGCCGAGGTAGATGGCACTGATCACCACCAACGCCATCAGGCAGATGGCCGGCCGCCGCATCCAGGCGATCAGATTCCATGCGATCAAACCGGCCATTGCGATGGCGATGAAATCGAGCCAGACCGGTGTGTTTTCCAGAAACTCCTGCTCCATGGCGGCAGCCAGGGCATGCAGGTGCAAGGCGGGGCCGGGCGTCTCCGGACTAATCGGCGTGTTGGCAAAATCGTGCATGATCTGGGCGGAAGGGCCCACCAGCACGATCTTGTTTTTGAAGTATGCGCCGTCCTGATAATTGGCGTGCCAGATTTTGTTATCGAAAATCTCCCAGAGCGGATGGGGCGGATAAGCGTCAATGGCGCTGAAGCGAATGAGGTGAGCCTGCAGATCCTGCGGGATCAACGGTCCCATTCCCAGCTTCCTCAGGGCCCGCGCACTGAGGGATTCATACGGAATCTCTTCGGGCTGCGGCAGCTGACGGGCCAGCTGAAAAGTGGTCATGGTGTAGCGGGCGGACCGGATTTTCTTGTCCAGCGGATCCGGGAAAAAGATGACGTAGCCGACCCGATTATCTTCCATCTGGGGCTCGGGAATAAGCCGGGCGCTGGGCGGCACGTTCTTCACTTCGCCGCCGAATCCCTGCACTCCGGAAAAATCAAAGTTGGCCCCGACGACCACTTTATCGCGATAGCGATCAAGGGCCGCGCGGAAAGCGGAGTCGCCGTCGTTAGGCGGGCTGAAAACAAGATCGAACATGACCAGACGCGCGCCCGATTGGAAAAGCCGATCGAGGAGCAAGGCCCAGACTTCGCGCGACCAGGGGAACGGATGGCCGGCCATTAGTTGCAAGGCTCGGTCATGGGCCTTTTGCGCATCGTCGAAGGGCTGATCCTCCACAGAATTTTGGTCGATCCCGATAAAAACGAGGTCGGGACGGGTCGCGGTTTTGCGACCCTCGCGCCGCAGCAGATCTTCAAAACCCAGCTCGCTCCGCCAGATGCTGGAAAGGAAAGGGAAATTCGGAAAAAAGTGGGCGACCACGACGAGGCCGGTCCAGAAGGCACAGATGGCAGACAGGATGAGAAGCCGATGGCGATTCATCCAATGCATCGCTCTATTATATAGACGGGGCGGGGCTCTGAACAGTCCAAGGTAGGGAGGCCGCGCTGCGGCGTCCACTCCGCGCGTGTCGAACGCGCTAAATGGAGGGGCGGCCGGGCCGGCCGCATGCTCTGTCCCATTGCGGGCGACACGCCCGCCTCTACAGTGGACGCCGCGGCGCGGCCTCCCTGCCAATCAGCCTCCCTGCCAAAAGCAGTTGTCAGAAGCCCGGATCTGCTTCATCTTCCCAGCCCTGACGCTCGAAGCGTCAGCCTGATCTGCGCATCTGCCCCGCCTTTGGCGGGACTATCTCAGCGAGTGAGGTCGCGCAGCTCTTTTAACTAAAACAACAGCTCGCTGAAAGAGGAGTCCAGGAGCAATCCCGGACAAAACAACATGCCAAGAGCCACTAACGCCCCGGCCAGCCGGGAGCGACGCAAACGAGTTCTCGACAAAGCCAAAGGCTATCGCGGTCGGCGCTCGAAACTTTTCCGCTACGCCAAGGATGCGACCATGAAGGGCCAATACTGGTCCTACCGCGACCGTAAAACGCGCAAGCGCACGTTTCGCTATCTTTGGATTCAGCGTCTCAACGCCGCCGCCCGCGCCCACGGCCTGACTTACAGCCGATTCGCCGAAGGTTTGAAAGCCTCTGGCATTGGACTGGATCGCAAAATCCTGGCCGATCTGGCGGTCAACGACGAAACCGCTTTCAAGTCGATCATCGAACAGGTCAAGACTGCGCTCGAAAAGAAAACGAAAGAGCAGCCGAAGAAGAAAGCGGCCTAAACTGTCGCGGGCAGGGCAGGCCCGTGGCCTGTCCAAGGTGGATCGAGCTCTCCGAGCTCGATGGTAAAATAGGACGCGCCAAAGGCGCCATTCTTTTAACATCGCGCTCGGAGCGCGCGATCCACCTCACCTTCGATGTTGAACGTTGCGCTCTGAGCGTTCAACGTGCACCAGCCATGCCTCACGAACTCGAACAACTTCGCACCGACGCCCTGCGCGAGATCGAAGACGCTCGCGACGAGCCGTCTCTCGATGCCGTGCGCGTCCGCTTCCTCGGGCGCAGCGGCAGCATCTCGGCGTGGGGCGACCGGATGAAGACGCTGGGCAAGGATGAGAAACCAGTCGTCGGCAAACTGCTCAATGAAGTTCGCACCGCGGTCACGGCGGCCGTGGAAGAGCGGGGCGCGCATTTCCAGTCTGCCCAGGAAGCAGCCGCGCTGGCTCACATCGATGTTTCCCTGCCGGGCACGCCAGGGCCGCGCGGCTCGTTGCATCCCCTCACCCAAATGCTGGATCGCGGCACCGCCATTTTTCGGCGCATGGGCTTTGCCCTGTCCGACGGACCGGACCTGGAGGACGAGTGGCATTGTTTCGATGCGCTCAACACCCCGGCCGATCACCCGGCGCGGAACGAGCAGGATACTTTCTATTTACCGGACGGCCGTCTCCTCCGCACCCACACCTCGACCGTGCAGATTCGCACCATGACCTCGGCCCGGCCGCCCATTCGCGTGATTGCGCCGGGCGCGGCCTATCGACGGGACGAAGTGGACGCCACGCACAGCGCGCAGTTTCACCAGATCGAGGGTCTCTACGTCGATCGACAGGTGAGCGTGGCCGACTTGAAAGGGACGCTGGAGTTTTTCATGCGCGAGCTTTTTGGCGCGGAGACGGCCGTTCGTTTCCGGCCGCACTACTTTCCCTTTACCGAGCCGAGTTTCGAAATTGATGTGAAATCAAAGGCGCTGAAAGACGGCGAACAATGGATTGAAGTATGCGGATGCGGCATGGTGCATCCGGCCGTCTTCGAAGAAGTGAACAAGGCGCGCGGAGACGCAGCCTATGATCCGAAAGAGTGGTCTGGCTTCGCTTTCGGCCTCGGCATGGATCGCCTGGCCATGATCCTGTTCGACATTCCTGATATCCGGATTTTCGCCCAAAACGATCTGCGCTTCCTCCGGCAATTCGCATGAACGAATCGCAACCCCATGCCTTCATCGCCACGAGCGATTCCTGTCATTCCGAGCGAAGTCGAGGAATCTCTCGCTATTATCCGGAAGCGAATAGTGAGAGATGTCTGGACTTCGCTCGCCATGACAGATCACCGCGAAAATGAAATTCTCGGTTAACTGGCTGCGCGAATTTGTGGATCTGCCCGCGCCGGTGCAAGAGCTGGCCGAACTCCTCACCCTCGCCGGCGTCGAGATTGAGGGAATCGAGCAGCGCGGCGCGAACCTCGAGAAGGTGGTGGTCGCCCAAATCAGCGCCTCGGCGCCCCATCCAAACGCCGATCGTCTCACTGTTTGCCAGGTCGATGAAGGGAGCGGACAAACGCGGCAAATCGTGTGCGGCGCGAAGAATTACCAGGTGGGCGACAAGGTTCCGCTCGCTTTGCCCGGGGCGGTTTTGCCTAACGGAACTAAAATCAAGGAGAGCAAACTGCGCGGCGTCGAATCACAGGGCATGCTCTGCAGCGCGATCGAGCTGGGCCTGGGCGAGGATGCGGGCGGCCTCCTTATTCTCCCGGTCGAGGCGAAGCTGGGGATGCCGATCGCCGAGCTTTTTCCGGCAGACACGATTCTCGACGTGGAGATCACGCCGAATCGCGGAGATTTGCTCAGTCACTACGGGTTGGCGCGCGAAATCGCGGCGCTCTCCAAGCAGACGGTGCGCGCGCCAGCGGCAGCCATGGCACCCGCCTTCCAGGCGGGGGCGGTGCGTATTGAGGCTCTCCCGCAATGTCCGTTTATCTCTCTTCGGCGCATTGAAAACTTGAAGGTGGGGGCGAGCCCAGCCTGGTTGCGCGCTCGACTGGAAGCCGCCGGAATTCGGTCCATCAACAACGTGGTCGACGTCTCCAACTTCGTCATGCTTGAACTCGGCCAACCCACCCACGCTTTTGATGCGGACAAGCTCAAAGGGAAAATCCATGTCCGGCTGGCGCGTCCGGACGAGAAGTTTCTCGCGCTCGATGGCAAAACCTATTCCCTGACCTCGCACGATCTGGTCATCGCCGACGACGAGCGCGCCGTCGGCATTGCCGGCGTGATGGGAGGCGAAGAGACCGGGGTGACCGATTCCACCCGAAATGTCCTGCTGGAGGCGGCCTATTTCCAGCCCTCCAGTATCCGGCGCACCGCGCGCACTTTGAATCTGCCGAGCGATGCCAGTTACCGGTTCGAGCGCGGGGTGGATCCGATGATGATCCTGCCCGCTTCCGCGCGCGCCAGCGAATTGATGCTCCAGGTCGCACAGGGAAAGCCGGCCGGAGACATCGCCACAGGCGGAGATCTGCCGTCCCATCCACCCGACGTCTCTCTGGCCTACGCCGCGTGTGATCAACTCATGGGCATCGCGCTCCCGCCGCCAACCACTGACGGAATTCTGCAGAACTTCGGGATGAAGAAGATCCAGGCGAAAGAGAACGCCGCCACTTGGACGATCCCGAGTTATCGACGCGATCTGCAGCGGGACGTCGACCTGATCGAAGAAGTGGTGCGCGCCTATGGAGTGCAAAAAATCCCGGGCACGGATCGCAGCCGTTTCACGCCCAACAGCCCAGCGGACTTGTCGCACGATGTCGAGGCGGAGCTGCGCGAACGGCTGGTCGGTCGCGGGTTATCCGAAGCGCGCACCTCGAAACTGATTCCGCGCAAAGCGGTCGCTTTCGGAGAGAATGCCATCGGCCTGCGCAATCCGCTGAGTGAGGATCACGTGGCGCTCCGCCCCTCTTTGCTGGCCGGGCTGCTTAATGTCCTGGAAAGAAATGTGCGCGCGGGTGCCGCGCAGGTGGCGGTGTTTGAGATCGGCCGGGTTTTTATGGCACCGGAGGCAAAGGAAGAGCGCCGGCTGGGCCTGCTCCTCTGGGGCGAGGTGGAAGACCAGGTCCATTGGCGCTCGTCCCAAAAACGGCGCCTCGACTTTGTCGATCTGAAGGGCGCGATTGAAGCGATTGCGCCTGCCGGGATGCGTTTCGTGCGCGGAAGTCACGCCGATCTGGCGCTCGCCACGGACATTTTTGTGGGCGACGAGGCCGTTGGCTTCGCTGGTCAACTTTCGGCCGCGCGGGCCTCGGCCCTGGACGCAGGGGGCGGCGTGTTTGTAGCGGAATTGAAGGCCGACTGGATCGCCCGGCGGCAATCGGTGGCGCGCGTTTTCCGGGAGATTGATCGCTATCCGGGGGTGACACGCGACATTGCACTGATCGTTCCGGAGACAGTGGCTCATGCCGAGATTGTGCGCACGATTGAGAACCCGTCCGAGCCGTTATTGGAAAGCGTGGAGCTTTTCGATCTTTTCAGCGGAAGCAATGCGAGCAGCCTGGGAGCGGCACGAAAGTCGCTCGCTTACCGATTGACATACCGCGACCGAAACCGCACACTGACCAGTGAGGAAGTGACTGCGGCACACGCCAAAATTCGTGAGCGATTGCAGAGCGAACTAGGGGTGGAGTTGCGGGAATAGTTCTTTGAAAATCGAGAGTCGTTCGTCGAGGGTTGGGGTGAAAACCAGTGCTTTTCTTCCAACTCTCGATCGACGGCTTTCAAAAATTTGCCCTGCGATGTTCGCGATACCAGGTGTGATTCCCGAACCGATATTTCTGAACTAGGAGGCTTGGTTGCCGGAGAAAATGACATGCCTTAATTGGAAGTCAGACGCTGCGGCGACGGTCGTCCGCCCGTTACCGAAAGGGAACGGGAGATCCGCCTAAACGGCACCTGCGGGGTAATACTTTCGAATGCCCGGACCAGAAATTCTGGTTCGGGCATTTTTTTTGGATGGAAGACGCTGCGCGGCGGCGCCCATTATTTTGGGACACGACGGCGCGTGTCCCTCCAGTTGAAAATGATCGTGCAACGACGAAGGTGCGCCACCATGCGCGCAATTCTCGCTCTCGAAGACGGTCGCTTCTTCGAAGGCCTGTCGTTCGGAGGAGCCGGCACCCGCGTCGGCGAGATTTGTTTTAACACCTCCATGACGGGTTACCAGGAGGTCCTGACCGACCCTTCTTATCGCGGACAGATCGTGGCCATGACTTATCCGCTCATCGGAAATTACGGAACCAATGAGGCCGACGCGGAAAGCAACTCACCGCAGGTCAGCGGATTCGTCATCGAAGAACTGAGCGAGGTGGCCAGCAGCTGGCGGTCCGAAATGTCCCTCGGCCAATATCTGGCAAAATGGAATATTCCCGGGGTGCAGGGCATCGACACCCGCGCCCTCACGCGTCATCTGCGCGACCGCGGAGCGATGAAGGCTTGCCTAACGACTGAAGACATCTCGTCCCTGGAAGCGACCCGGCGCGCCGTGGAAGGAGAAGGCGTCACCGGGATGGATTACGTGCGCGAGGTAACTACTCCGGAAAGTTACCAGTGGGATCCCACGGACGAGCTGAGTCAGCCCTGGAGAATCACACGCGGGAAGGATGCGACCGAGCAAATACCATCCTTGCCCCCCGTTCGTTTTCGGGTGGTGGCTTTCGATTATGGAATGAAACGGAACATCCTCCGCTTGCTCCGCCAAAAAGGATTTGGGGTCACGGTTGTTCCGGCCGCCACCTCAGCCAAAGAGGTTTTACGCCTCAATCCGGACGGTGTCTTTTTATCGAACGGCCCGGGTGACCCCTCGGCCCTACCCTACGCGCACGAAGCGGTGCGCGGTCTGATGGAGAAAAAGCCGATCTTCGGCATCTGCCTCGGGCACCAGGTGCTCGGCTACGCTTTCGGCGGCTCCACCTTCAAGCTCAAGTTCGGCCATCGCGGCGGCAACCAACCGGTCAAAGATCTGCGCAGCGGGAAGATCGCGATCACGTCGCAAAATCACGGTTTCGCGGTCGATCCCAAGTCGTTACCGAAAGAAATCGAGGTGACGCATATTAATCTGAACGACGGGACGGTCGAGGGCATGCGACACAAGGAGTTGCCTATCTTCAGCGTGCAATATCATCCCGAAGCCGCCCCCGGCCCGCATGACGCCTCCTATTTCTTCGCGCAATTTGCCGAGCTCATCGAGAAAGGCCGGCCCGATTGACGGCCTGGGCTATTGAGCGACTGTTCAGGATGTTTAACTCCACCACACCGACCTTAAAAACTGCGGTTACCCTTGGATTCACTCTTGCGCTCGCTCTTGCGCCCTTCGGCATTCTGCAAGCGCAAGAACACGAGAAAGACAAAGCCGACGCTGCCGCCACGGATAAGACGGTGACCGGCGAAGTGGTTGATCTGATGTGCTACATCGATCACAACGCGAGCGGAGAAAAACATGCCGCCTGCGCCAGCAAATGCATCAAGGGCGGCGGTCCGGTCGGAATTGTAAGCGACGGAAAAAGCTACCTGATTGTGGGCGACCACAAGCCGATCAACGATCAGTTGGCCGAATTCGCGGGCAAGACCATCACGGTCAAGGGCAAGCTGGCCGAGCGCGGTGGCCTGGCCATGATCGAGAACGCGGAGATCGTTAAGAAGTAAGGGTTCGCAGCCAGAAGAATTTTTGTCGGCTCGACCGAGTCTCGCCCCACCGGGGTAGGCAGGGGCGGTTCACCGAACCGCCCGGGCGATCGAGGTCAATCGCCCCTACCTCAGCTTGTTCGTCCCGGCGGCCCCCAGATCGGTGGCCATGGACTGGGCGTTCCCGCTCGCGCCGGAGTGCCAGCGCAGCGCCGCCACTTCCCGCAGCATGCGCAAACTATCGCGCACGAAATCAACTTTGCTTCCATCGTGATGATTCCAACGCACCGGAATCTCATGCAGACGAAGGCCGGCCTGCTGCGCCAGGAAAAGCAGCTCCACGTCAAAGGCGAATCCATCGAGACGAGCGGCCTGCAAAATCGGCCGGCAGACCTCCAGGCGGAAAGCCTTGAATCCGCATTGCGTATCCCAGAAAGGAAGACCGGTGGCCAGCCGCACCAGCAGATTGAAGACACGACCGCCCTGTTCGCGGCGCCACGGTTGACGGTTCCCGATCAGGCGCCGGTTCAGGGCGCGTGAGCCAAAGGCGATATCGACGGCGCCCGCCGCAACCGGCTCAATCAGCTTGGGCGTTTCTTCCAACGGGGTGGAAAGATCGGCATCGAAAAATAAGCCGATCGGTTGACGGGCCGCCAGCAACCCGCGGCGAACGGCCGCGCCCTTGCCGCGATTCGGAAAATTTTCGAGCAGTTCCGTTCGCAGGTTCGCCCCGTTGAGAGCCTCGCGTGCCACCCGAGACGTGTCGTCGGTCGATCCATCATTGACCACAATCAACTCGCTCTCGGGCGTGTGCGCCGTCAGGTAAGCGATGGTCAAACGGAGCGTTTCGCCAATGCGCGCCGCTTCGTTGAACGCCGGGATGACGACAGAATAAGCGGGCAGCATGGATGCAATATTAGAGGCGGTCACGATGTCCGCCCAGCGTTTAACTCACCGATACATTTCGACGGTAAACTTGCCCGCTTGATCGACGTGCCCGCGATACATCCCTGCCGTGTTGAAAGGCATGGCCCAGCCGCCTTTTGCATCCATGGCGATGAGACCGCCGGTTCCACCCAGTTTTCCGACCTTGTCGAGCGCACTCTGGGCGGCCTCCTGCACACTCAGTTCACGGTACTCCATCAGCGCCGAGATATCATGCGCCACCGTCGCGCGAATAAAATATTCTCCATCGCCCGTCGCCGAAATCGCGCACGTCGCATTATTGGCATACGTGCCGGCGCCGATCACCGGGGAATCGCCCACGCGACCCGGCCGTTTGTTCGTCATCCCGCCGGTCGATGTGGCCGCGGCCAGGTTGCCCGCTTGATCGACCGCCACCGCGCCGACGGTTCCATGTCGATCCTGGTCGGAGACCACGAACTTCTTGCCGCCGGGCGCGCCTCCCTTGGCCGCTGCCCGGATCCGCTGCAGGGCATCCCAGCGTTCCTGCGTGAAAAAGTATTTCTCATCGACGAGTTCGACCCCGTTTTGGGTGGCGAAAGCTTCCGCGCCCGCGCCATCGAGCATGACGTGGGGCGACTTATCCATCACCAGACGGGCGAGGCTGATCGGGTTCTTCACGTGCTTGAGGGTGAGGACCGCACCGGCCTTGAGAGTTTGGCCGTCCATGATCGACGCATCCAGCTCGTTGCTGCCGGCGCTGGTGAAGACCGCGCCTTTGCCGGCGTTGAAGTGCGGATCATCTTCCATCACGCGGACGGCGGCCTCGACCGCATCCAAACTCGAACCGCCCCGTTTCAAAATCTCGAATCCAGCTTTGAGCGATTGTTCAAGCGCGGCGCGGTAAGCCTGTTCGCGCTCCGCGGTCATCTGATTTCGGTCGATGGTTCCAGCACCGCCGTGAATGGCCAAACCAAATTGATTTTTGCTCATTGATATAGAATGACCCCCAGTTTCCTGCGCCTCAGCTAATGCCGCCAGGGCAAGCAGTGCGCAAATCCCAAAGCATTTTACTTTCATTTGTTCCTCCATCCCTTTGCCCAAAACCGGGAAGGGCCATCCCGTTCTAGCGGGTTCGGCCGAGCGACGCAGCGCAGAAATTTCTGGCACGGCGACAGAGCGCTGTGGCTACAGCGCTTAGCCCAACCCATCGCACTGTAGCCGCCCCGCTCTGTCGGGGCGTCTTTGGCGTTGAACAAGAGCCTGGCTGCGCACACCATCATTTCGTGCGCGTTGAGCAGAACGGCCTCCGACCACGGCGTCCGCCCCGACTAGGACAACTCTATTCCCGCGTGCGGCCCTTCTATTTTGTTACATTTAACACTTACGGGCGTCGGCCCATTCTCGCGCACGATGACATTCACGAGACGCTTCAGCGTTTCTGCCATCGCGCCGAGGAAGAGCATGGCGTCGCTGTTGGCTGTTATGTTCTGATGCCGGATCATGTTCATCTCTTCGTCGCTTTTTCGTCGACGGCATAACGCTGCGAAAATGGGTTCAGTCACTGCGCTCCGTAATGGGAAAGAAATTACTCGAGCTGGGTCAGCAGAAACCGCATTGGCAGGAAGGATTTTTCGATCACCTACTGCGAAGTGGCGAAAGCTATGCGCAGAAATGGGAATATGTGCGGATGAATCTCGTTCGCGCCGGTCTTAGCGCTAGGCCCGAAGAATGGCCGTATCAAGGTGAGATGGTGCCTTTGCGATTTAACTAGCCGCAGGGGACACGGCGACAGAGCGCCGTGGCTACAGGGGGAAGGCAAAACGTGTTTGAGAACCAATGCAGCTGTAGCAGCCCCGCGCAGCCTGCCCGCCGTGGCGGGTCGGGGCGTCTTGGGCGTTACGCAGGAGAGTCGAAAAATCACGACGGTGGCGCGCCGCCGCCGCCTCGTCGGTCACTTTCCCCTTTCCCGCCTCCCGAACTGAGGCACGTTGCCCGTCGAACATGGCCGACGATCAGAACAGTGACGGGGACAACGCATCGCTTCTCCCGAGCAACCCCGTGGCCGTCGTGCAGGAGATCGGCCAGATCGGCCGCAGCTTTTTTGCGGAAGTCGGCCGCATGTTCTGGTTTTTCATCCAAACGATCGACGAAACCATCGACCGCATTCGCCAGGGGCGGATGCCCTTCCGCGTCTCCAGCTTTTTCCTTTACACCGAGCGGGCCGGAGTCGAGTCGGTGCCGCTGGTCGGGTTGGTTTCATTTTTTCTCGGCCTCACCATGGCCCTGCTGACCGGATACCAATTGCAGCGCTTCGGCACGGAGCGTCTCGTGCCGGGCCTCGTCGCCATCGCCTTTACGCGCGAACTAGGGCCGCTTCTCACCGGCATCATGCTGGCGGCCCGCGTGGGGGCGGCTTTCACGGCCGAGCTGGGTACGATGAAAGTATCGGAGGAAGTGGAGGCGATCGAGGCCATGGGCATCGGACCTCTCCGTTTTCTGGTGGCGCCGCGGACCCTCGCGCTTTGCGCGCTCATGCCGTGCCTATCCACCATTTCGAGTATTGCCGCCATCATCGCCACCAGCCTGATTTGCCGGGCCTACTTCAGCATCGCCTTCGTCTACTTTCTCGATCTCGTGCGCGACTCCCTGCTGATTCGCGACATCGTGACCGGCGTGTTCAAGAGTTTCATGTTCGGCCTGCTCATCGCCGCCATCGCCTGTTATCGCGGCCTCAACGTCAAAGGAGGCGCCTCCGGGGTCGGGAGCGCCACCACCTCCAGCGTGGTCACGGCCATCACCACCGTCATCGGCGTAGATACGCTTTATAACGTCGTTTACGTGGTCTTCTTCCCATGAGCGCGCCGCCTCCTTCCTATGTCGCTGAATTGCGCGACGTCGAGATGCAGTTTGAGGACAAAAAAATCCTCGACGGGGTTTCGCTGGCGGTCAATCCGATGGAGCGGCTCGTCATTATGGGCCAGAGCGGCAGTGGCAAGAGCACCATTCTCCGGCTTCTCCTGGGGATCCTGCGGCCGGCCCTCGGCTCGGTCTTTTTCAAACAATTTGAGGTGACGCGTCTGCAACGCCGAAAATTGCAACAGGTCCGCCGCCAGATCGGAATGGTTTACCAATATTCCGCCCTGCTCAGCTCCCGCAACGTGCGCGACAACGTTTCGCTCCCGCTGGAAGAGTTGACCGACAAAACGACCGCGGAGATTGACGAAATCGTGGACGAAAAACTTGAACTCGTCAGTATGTTCGAGTCCAAATACCTGATGCCCTCCGAGTTGAGCGGCGGCATGCGCAAACGGGTCAGCCTGGCCCGCGCGCTTGTCATGGAACCGGAATTAATCCTCTTCGACGAGCCGACCGCCGGTCTCGATCCGGTCATCAGCTCGGTCATTAACGAGTTGATCATCAGTCTAACCGAGCAACAGAAGGTCACTTCGATTATTGTGACCCATGAGATGGATAGCGCCTTTCGCATCGGCACGCGCATGGCTATGTTGTATCAGGGCAAGATCATTGAAAATGCTGATGCCAATCAGTTCCGTCAGTCCAATAACCCGGTCGTCCGCCAATTCTTGAGCGGAAGCACGGAAGGTCCCATTTTAGAAGGAAGCCAGGATGCAATTACGGCGAAATGAAATTTTAACCGGCCTTCTCGTGGTCGGCACGGCCGTGATTATCGTGGGCGTTTTGATCCTGCTGGGGGCGCCTGGATTATTCCGGCCGCTGGTGAGCTACAAGCTTTACTTTGATAACGCGGCCGGCATCAAGTTGGGCGCGCCGGTCCTGCTGGCTGGCCGCAAGATCGGCCAGGTGCAAAAATTGTACTCGCCCGTTTCGCGCGAAGAAGATCAACGGGCCCAGGAAGCCGCCGCCCAGATTCGGCCGGCTGACCCGAAAGCGAGCCCCACTCCGCCCGACGGCAAGCCCAAGTTCGAGGTCCGCATCGATGTCCAGGTCGATAAGGGAGCGTTTGTCTACCGCGATGCCCACGCGCGCATGATTTCCCTAGGCCTGCTCGGCGAGATGGCCATCGACATTACCCAGGGGACGGAGGGTTCCGGGCGGGCGCGCGATGGTGAAATGTTCGCGGGAGAACGCGCGCCGGATTTTGCGGAGGCAGCGGCCAAGCTGCTCGACGTGGTGGAGCCGGTGGCCAAAGAAGCGACCAACACGATGAAGGAATTGGAGTCGACCGCGCAGAATCTCAGCCGCATCACGGACGAAAACTCGGAATTGAACAAGGCCCTGGCGGAATTCAAAACCTTCGGCCAGCACCTGGTCGAACTGACTGCGCCCGACGGTTCCCTTTCCACCTCGCTGGCCAATATCGAGAAAATCAGTCACGACCTTTCGGCCAACAACAACATCGCAGTGACCCTGCAAAATTTCCGGGAATCGTCCGAGAAACTGAAAACGGTCATGAGCGACCTGGGCCCCCAGTTGCGCGAAAGCGGCAAAAACCTGACCGAATTCACGAACACGGTGAAGAGCCAGCCCTGGCGACTGATCTACCCGACGACGAAGAAGTACCCGGCGTCATCGCCTACGCCGGCCGCCGATACGATCACGGTCCGAAAAAGCACGCGGGCCAAGCCCACGCCGAGCCGCTGATTAGGACGGCGCCCTACGCAGCCTTGGCGGTGAGGCGGCTTTGCAGGAATTTCAGGATGGCGGTTTCGCCCTCTCGCAGATCCATGACGTCGCTCTCCCGGGCTTCCTCGGTTTTCTGCTTGAGCCCCTCGATGGAGGCGCCGCTCAGATAGGTTTCGAAGACGGCCGGATGCACATAACACTTGCGGCAGATGGCTGGGGTGTTTCCCAACAGTTTACTGACGACTGTGACTGCGTTCTTGATGTTGGCCTTGGCCTGCTTCTTCGTTTCGAAAGCGCCAATGTCATGCAACGCCATGGCGGCCAAAACCGTGCCGGCCCAGGTCCGAAAATCTTTGGCGGTGAATTCCTCGGCCGTGATCTCGCGCAGGTAATCGTTCACATCCTGCGAAGTGAGATCGCACGGTTCGCCATTCTCTCCGATGGATTGGAAAAGATCCTGGCCGGGCAGGTCTTGCAGCTTGGAAACGATGCGGGCCACCCGCCGATCTTTCACGTCCACCTCGTGTTTGATGCCGCTCTTGCCGCGGAAACGGAACGTCATGGTCGCGCCTTTCACATCAACGTGCCGGTCCTGCATGGTCGTTAGGCCAAAGGAGTTATTGTCCCGCGCGTACTCGGCGTTGCCCACGCGAATAAAGGTTTGTTCCAACAGCTGCACGACGGCGGCCAGGACCTTGTTGCGGGGCAGGCCCGGCAAGGCCAGGTCTTCGTCGGCTCGTTTCCGGATCTTGGGCAGGGCCTGCCCAAACGAGGCCATCTTCTCGTACTTGTTCTCATCCCGGATCTCGCGCCAGCGCTCGTGATACCGGTATTGCTTGCGGGCGCGCGCGTCGCGCCCGGTCGCCTGGATATGGCCGTTCGCTGTCGGGCAGATCCAGACATCCGTGTAGGCCGGCGGGACGGCCAGCCGCTTGATCCGCCGCAAACGCTGCTCGTCTCGGATCGGCTTTCCCTCCAGGTCGAAAAACTCGAAGTCGTCTTCCTTCGTCTTGCGCGTATAACCCGGCTTATCGTCGGTGACGTAACGCAAGCCTGCTTCGGCTGCCACCTCCGCCGGATCGGTCACGATCTGCATCTCGGCGGGTTTCTTTTTTCCTTTGGAAGCCTTCATGTTGAGGTCGCGCACGTGACTAAATCGCAGGTCTTACTGCGATAGGCCGTGCTCTTATGGTGAGCGCGACGAGTTCCTCTCCGCCGGTAGGGAGGCCGCGCTGCGGTGTTCGCCCCGCGCCTGTTTTTTGCATATCCGGGGAGCGGACGCCGCAGCGCGGCGTCCCTACCAAGTCGAGGTCAGGAGCCGTAGCTCTTGGTGAATTTCTTCTTGGACTCGGACTCTTCCGGCACGGTGGGCGCGGCCGGCTCGCTGCTCGCCGCCGGTTCACTGGAAGGAATCGGCGCGGAAACCGGTTCCGGAGCGGGCGTCGCGATAGGACTCCCACCGCCCTTTTGCTGCTGCGAGATTTCCACGAAGGCCATCTGCAAATTGGAAATGGCGTTGCGCAGGACGGTGGCTTCTTCCTGCGACAAGTTCCCGCGCGTCTTCTCCTGGATCATGGCCAGCTGATCGATGAACATTTTGGCAAGTTCGAGATTCACTTCTCCCTGGCCGGTCTGCGGATTGGGAATCTGCCCGAGGAAAAGCGCGGCATTCTGCGCATGCATCATGACGAATTCGATAAATCGCTGCGAAAGTTCGCCGCTTTGGGTGTTGGTTTGGACTTCAGCCATGACTCATTTTCCTTTCGGGGGCGCAGGCGCGTCGGGCGGCCGCACCGTCGCCAGCACATAGGGTTGGTCGCGGAAGTATTTTGCCGCCACCCGCTTAATATCTTCCGTCGTGACTTTTTCGATGTTCACTTCGAGCGATTTGTGAAAATTGAACCCGAGGCCGTAGAGCTCGTCGAGCGCACATTGGAAACCAAAGGTGTCGTTGCTCTGATTGGAGATCTGTTGTTGCCCAACCAGTTTTTTCTTGGCCCGGGCCAGTTCCTCGGCAGTCAATCCATCGCTGGCCAGCTTGTTAATCTCGTCGAGTAACGCCGTCTTGACCGGCTCGACCTTGGCTGGATCGGTCCCCAGATAAAAGGCAAAGAGGCCGGGGACGAGCCCCTGCACCTGGCTGGCGCCGACGTAATAGGCCAAGCCCATCTGCTCGCGGATCCGGATGAAGAAACGCGAACCCAGATCGCTGCTCGCCTCATCGATTAATTCGAGGGCGTGCCGATCCGGACTGAAAACATCCGCGCCGCGATAGCCGACCATGAGCACCGCCTGCGCCTTGTCCCGGCGCGCATCGACCGGCTCGGTCTTGGCCAGGGGCGACGGCTTGGGAGCATCGCTCAACGCGAGCGTGCCCGCTTTCATTTGGCCGAGGGCCTGTTCGAAAAGTTGTTTCACTTCCGCCGCGCTGACATTGCCAAAAACGGAGATGACCGCATTCTTCGCCACGACATAGCGGTCGCGAAAGGCGAGCAGATCCTTGGAGGTGAGCCGTTGCACCGAATCGACCGCTCCGTTCGCGCGCAAGGCATAGGGATGATCGTGGAACAACGCCTCGCGCATGATATTTCGGGCTACCGTGGTGAGCTGTTCTTCTTCCTGTTTGATGCCGGCGGTCTGCACTTCCTTTTCCCGGGCCACCGCTTTTTCCGGCATGGTCGCATTCAGCAAAACGTCCGACAGGATGGTGACGCCAAGCTTCAAGTCCGGCTGCGTGACATCCACGCCGACGCTGAAGCTGTTGTTGCCCGCGTCACTCGAGATCACGCCGCCGACCGCCTCGATCTCCCGGGAGATCTGCTCGCCCGTGCGCGTTTTCGTCCCTTTTAAGAGCGACTTGGCCATCAAGCGGGTGATGCCGTTGGTCTTGCGGGTCTCGGCCAGTAATCCTCCGCGAAACACAGCCGTCATGGCCACGAGCGGCAATCGCGCATCTTCCCGCACGAGCACGCGCAAGCCGTTGGAGAGCTCTATTTTTTGCACTTCACCGGCCGTGACTGGTTTGGCTGTATCAGCCCGCGCGGCGAGCGACCCCTTTGGATTCAACGAAACGATGGTGAGGTTATCGTTCACCAGATAGTGCGTGGCGACGCGCTTGAGATCATCCAGGGTCACCTTCTGGACCGCGTCGAGGTAATCGCGACTAAAGTTCAGGTTGCGCGTGAGGAGCCAGTTCGAGCCGATATCGGACGCCTGGCCCCGCATGGTGGTGAGCGATCCGAGATGATGACTGAGCGACATCTTTTTCGCCTTGGTCAATTCCTCGGCCGTGACGCCAGCCTGCTTCACTTCCTCGATGATTTGGAGCATGAGGTTCTGCACGGCCTCTCGCTTGGCCGGTTCCACCGTGGCATCGAGACCGAGCAAACCGGGATCGCCCGGGGTGTAGGAAAATGCGGAAACGCCGTAGGCCAATCCGGTCTCATCGCGGACGCGGCGGTACAAGCGCGAACTGCGGCCCTCGCCAAGAATGGACGAAAGGAGATCGAGCGCGGGTACATCCGGATGAGTCACCTCCGGCACATGCCAGGCGAGCGACAGGCGCGTCAGTTCGGTCGGAAACTCCTGATGAGCTTCGCGGGTTCCGAGCTGCGCCGGCTCAGCCGGAATGTAAATGGGCTTCAGCGATTTCTCCGGGTACGCCTTGAAGAAATCGGTCAGTTGCTGACGGATCTTGTTCGCGTCCACATCGCCGACCACCACGAAGGTCAGATTGTTCGGAACGTAGCGCGACTTGTAATACTGCATGACCTGCTCCTGGGTGAGCTGGTTATAGACTTCGATCTGTCCGATCACGGGCAGGCGATAGGGATGACGCTGATAAGCGGTGGCAAAAAGAAGTTGTCCCGCCATGCGGTCCGGATCGTCAAAGCCCATGGCGAATTCCCGCCGAATCACTTCCTGCTCCTTTAAATATTCATCGGGCGGCAGGGTCGAGTTCATCATGGCGTCCGACAAGACATTGAGGGCGGTGACCACTCCTGCTTTCGGAACGTCGATCCAAAAAACGGTGCGATCGAAGGAGGTGTAGGCATTGATGTAACCGCCCACGTCCTGGATTTTCTGCGCAATCGTGCTGTTCGATTGCGTCTTTGTCCCCTTAAACAACATGTGCTCGAGGATGTGCGACAAGCCGGCGCCGAGGCGCTCATCTTCATTGATGCTGCCAGTGGCGCACCAGACCTGCACGCTCGCCACGGGTGCGCTGCGATCTTCCTTCACAATGATGGTAAGTCCATCCGGCAAAACCCATTTTTGCGCACCGGTCGGCGGGACCGTGATGGCCGTCGGATCCGGGGTGGTAGAAGCAGCTTTCAAATTTGCAGTGTTCAGCATAAGAGTGCCCATCAGGGCAAGGCGCGGCACCAGGCCGCTCATAAAGAGGATTTGGGGGCGGGCAAGCCGGGGGGCACCTGAGCCGGCGGGACCCTGTCCGGCACGAACGGTTTCACGAAAGCATCTTCAAAGTCATAGACGCTTTTGAAATCCTCCATGGAATCTTCATCCGTCTTACCAAAAATGCCGGCCCCGATCAGGTTAAACACCATGTGACCGATGTCTTCGCACCGCTTGATTCCCCAACAGGAGAAAACCGTGACGACCATCGGGCCAAATTCTTTCAGCGCATATTGGCGCACGCCTTCCAGTAATTCGGGCCCGGCCACGTGCCTCACGGTCGTCCCTTTCATCTTCTTTTGCTGCTTGGTCGTGAAATCGAGCGCGTCGCGCAGGAAGACGTAAGCGTCGCGCGCATAGCGCGGGTCGGTTGCGACGATGGAGTCGAGCGCTTCGGCAAATCCAATTTTTTGCATGACTAGAGGGCGCCCACGGGAGCGCGGACGGTTACGATAGCCAGCAACAATCACGCGAGCAACTGCCGCAGGCGAGGAAGAATAGAAAGCATGGCGGCTAAACTGTTCAATCATGGCCTGGCCGGCCCGCCGAGCCTGGCGAAGGCTGCCGCCGCCGGTGGGGCTGCTACCCGATGGCAGGAAAACTCTCGCACAACGCACACACCGCTCCCCTCTTTTTTGACTCGGACGTTGGGCGTTTGCTCCTGCCCTTGCCCTCGGCCTAAAATCGAGGCGTTCAGCCGGTTTCAGTCGCGAAACTGCGCCTCGACCGCGTCGAGGTAAACGGACAAGGCATCGTGCCGTCGTCTTTCCGGCTCCATCTTTTCCCCGGCCGCTTTCAGGTAATCGGTGAATGCGCCGCTCTCCGTGGGCAATTGCGTGGCCTCGAACCAGTTCATAAAATCATCCATCTCCGTCATGCGATTGGCAATCCGGGCCCGGATCGCCTTGACCATTTCCAGCCGCCGGGGAATTTTCGCATTTTTGCGTCCAGCCAGGACCTGCGCGATTTCCTGGTATTCCACGACGACAGGGCGCAGGAGCGGGTGCGCGGAGGTGGCGAGCAGGAGAAGATTCTGGCTGAGCGATCGCAGGGCCAGGACTTGCAGGGCCGTCGGCTTGGTCTGACCCAACTTTTCCAATTCCAAGGCCTTGCCGCGGTTACTCGAATTCGGAATCGGGTTGCGCAACAACTGGTCGAGCTGACTCTGCGTTTCTTTAAAGCTCAGCAGAAACTCATATTTGGCCGTGGCCGCGAATCGACTCACCGCCGACTTCCACAAACCTTCGAGCGCGTCGGCCGGTCCCAGCCCCGGAAATTGCGACCTCAGGTCGGCCAACGGATCGTTCGAGGCGCGGGACAAACTTTCGATGTAAGCCGCCAGGCGCGCAGAGCCGGCGGGCTGATCGAGCAGAAATTGAAGAAGAGCGGCAGCGTAGGCCCGGTAAAGCAATCGTGCCTGCGCGTCGAGTTGTTCCGGCTTGAGTCCGACAAAATTCTGCAGCGAAATAATATTATTCGATTCCGCCGCGGCCGTGAGCAGGTCGTTCAACGTTTGCCTCTGCTCACCTGAACCCCGGCACAGCACGCCCTCGATCAACCACGGCGGCACCTCTGCATACAAAGTGCCTGCCGGAGTCTCGGGATGATCCCGATAAACCAGCTCTATCAGAATGGCGCGCAGCAGATCGCGCTGGATGGCGGTCGGATCGACGCTGGCCGGGAGGGTGAGATCCAGTTGTAACTTCAAACCGATGCCGGTCTGGCTGAGATGAAGTTGCGACGCCGGCATCTCCGGCACGTTCGCCTGCCGGAACCGCAGGTTTAGAATAATAGGGGTTCTCCAGTCGTCGTGCTTTTGCAGGATGCGGAGGAGGCTGGACTTGGTTCGTTCGGCCAGATCGCCCATGGCACCGCGTAACGGAACATTGGGGCCATAAATAATAAACTGCCGCGACGGACTAATGCTGCGCTCGGCCGGAGCCGCTTCGGCCATGGCTGTCAGCAAAAGAGGGAGACCGAGAACGGGGGCAATCCATGGCCATATTGTCTTCATTCGGAATGGCGTGATCGACCCTAAGGGAAAGACCGCTCCCGGTTCGAGCCTGAAAGCACGGGGCGCTGTAGCCGACCCGCTCGCGCCGCCGACGAAGCGCTTTGGCGCGTGGAGGCTGTCGGGGCGTGGGTGCGCGAGAACCCAGCGACCCGTCGTCGCGCCGCGACGGCGTGGCAGGCAGAGCACCATGGCTGCAGCATTGGCATTGGATGTTAGGCGCAGCCATCCTCGATCCGACCCAGGTCGAAACCGCGCTCGCTTTGTCCGGTTCCATCCGATAGAACGCTCTTTATTATGAATGCACATCGCTCTGGAGTGCTCATCTGTAGTCTCGTTGCCCTTTGCCACACCCCGATGATCCTGGCCGGCTCTCACGGGCACCCGTCTGCTCCTGCCCCTGGGTTCGCCCGTCCTGCGGCTCACTTTTCCGGTGGCACCGATCGCCGTTGGAATCCTGCCAGCGTGTCACGCAATTCCCCTGGTGTTTACCGGATTAATGCGCCTCGGAATGGCCAGCCTGTCCGCTGGAGCGGGAATATCAATCGGAACGCCCACCCGCGCTGGGTTGGGAATGGAAGCCTGCGGTGGAAAGCAAACCGGAACGGCTTTCGGAGAGGTCGTCATTGCGGAAACCGCATCATCTTCATCGGGAGCTTCGGTTACCCGTGGTATCTCCCGTATTCCTACTACGATTCCTCCTACCCCTACGGAGTCTACCCAGCCGCTTACACCGACGAGACGGATTCCTCCTACGGTCCGCCGGTCTACCAAGGAGCTCCTGGCGACGACACAGAGCAGGCCTCCGGCAATGCTGGCGCCAGCTCGCAAGATTCACCTGTGCGGGAGGTCCAACGCCGGCTCGCGCGCGACGGTTTTTACCAGGGCTCGCTCGACGGCGCCCTTGGTTCCCGCACCTACTACGCCATCCGCGCCTATCAACGCAGCCATCATCTGCGGGTGGACGGGAAAGTGAGCCCGCAGTTACTCGAGGCGATGGGCCTGCGCTGAAACGCGGGCTTCCGCTTCCTACGGGGCGGTCAGGGCGACCGCTTTGTCGTGAAACTCGATCACTTTCATTTTCGCGACCAATTTCGTTTCGCGATCCAGCGCACTCCATAAGTCGTCGAAGAGCACGCCCATGTATTGCGCGATTTGCGGATGAATGGGTAAGCGCCCGATGCTGCCGCCTTTGTTCGTGACCGCAATCTTCCCGCCCGTCACAGAGGGTGCAACGCTGATCGTGGTATAAAGCGAATATCCGAAAAGCGAACGCTCCATCGTGATCGAGCACATGTGTTCCTGGAAGGCGACCACCGCACGCTTGAAGTCGAGCAGTGGTTGATCCAGCGATTTCTGTTTCGTTTTCAGGGTGTAGGCGAGGAAGACGTTCACCTGCTCATCGGTGTAGCGCAGTTCCGCCGGCTGATGCCGGGTAGTGGCGCTCTCCAAGTCCAGGCGGATTTGAGAGGCGAGCATCATGGACTTGACCGGAGCCGGGACATCCGGAGGCAGGATCATTTGGACGAACGCGGCCACCGCACAGGAGCCGAGAAGCACCTTGCTGATTTTGAAAAAGAGGACACGGATGCGAGCACGGGTTGGATCGAAAAGTTTCTTCACCCGCTTTTGCGCATCCTGCACATTCTCCTTGCGGACCTTGACGGCCGAGCGGTCGAGGCGCGCCCCGCAGTCATGACAGTAAATCCGTTCAGGCTCGTTCTCGTGGTGGCATTCGGCGCAAACCACGGTCGTCATCGTTGTACTGGTCATGCAGCTAATTCTTTTTCGGCTTGGAGTCGGCGCTTTTGGCCGGCGGATTGTTGCTAACAGCGTCTTTTGTGCCGGACTCTTTCTTGCTGTCCGAATCCGGGGTGGGCGGGGCCTCTTTTTTCGCCCCCTCTTTATAGGAGGAACTGCGGTAATCCGTGATATAGAAGCCGGAACCCTTGAAAATAAGGCCTGCCCCTGTCCCAAGCAGGCGCTTCACCTTTCCATGCCCCCATTTGGCCTGGCGGCACAGCTCCTTGGGACACTCCTTGAACGATTCGTCCCGCATCGACTGGAATACGTCAAAGTTCTTTCCGCATTTGTCGCAGTGATACTCGTAGGTGGGCATGATGAGGGAAGAAAACGGGCCAAAAAGCGAAGGCCGGAACTCTGCCTTAGGCCGAGCACAATTCAAGCCGGGGAGACTTCACCGGGAGTCGAGCTTCGGCGAAACTCATCCGACCCGCACCGGTTTCCCGCGACCAGCGCGACCTTCGCTCCGCCGGTTTCTTGACTTTCCCGGCTAATACGCGGAAAGGTTCGTCCGGAAAAGTTTCATATGTTTCGACCTATTTATCGCCTTCTTCCCCTCTCCGTTTTCGCCAGCGCCGCGCTCTTCCTGACCAGCTGTGAAGAGAACGATCCGCGGTTTTCCACCCAAACGCAGTATCTGGGTGGCGTCTATGGCAATGCCCCGACCAGCGGAGCGCCCCGCGACTCCATTTCCTATTGGGACGGCGATAACATCGGCGGCAAACCAACCGTCAAAATCAGCCTCTCTGAACAGCGCGCCTATTTCTACAAGAACAACATGCTGGTCGGCATTTCGCAGCTTTCCACCGGCCGCGAGGGTTTGAATACGCCGGTCGGCCATTACAGCATCATTCAAAAAGATTTGAACCATGTCTCGACCAGGTACGGCGATTATGTGGACGACGCCGGCAACGTGGTTATGCCGAACGTGGACGTGGAAAAAGACAAAAAGCCGCCAGGAGCGCGCTATAAAGGCGCCCCCATGCCGTTCTTCATGCGCATTACCGGCGGTGTCGGCATGCATGCCGGTTACCTTCCCGGATATCCCGCTTCGCATGGTTGCATTCGCATGCCGGAATTTATGGCCGAAAACTTCTTCAAGGCCGTCTCGACCGGAACGCCGGTCGCGATTGTAAACTAGCAGGCCGGACCCTCCTTGCGTCCTGGAGCGACGGTTATAGACCACCGCTACCATCAGGGATCAGCGCCGCGCTCATCCATCTTTTGAACTCCGGCTAGTTTCAGCGGACCATCTGCGGTGGAGAAGAACAGGGATTTGCTCACGCTCGCCGCGCAAGCCGCGCCCATCGCGGCCAAGTTGGGTCAGGCCAACGCAGGCGTTTGGCCCGTCCCTTTTTCGCACGTCATCGATTCCGCTCAACCTTTCCTTCTCGCTGCTCTCGCCCGGGCGATCGAGAAACCGATCTGGGTGCTTTGTCCCAGCGTTCGCTCCCAGGAATCGTTCTACGAGACCCTGGTGAATTGGCTCCCGTCGGCCGACTTCTTGCCCGAAGCGGAATTCGCCGCGGTCGAGAACGTTCTGCCCGACCCCGAGATCACGGCCGAGCGACTGGCTTTGCTCGCCAAGATCGATCGGCCCGGCGGTGTTCATGTCATCGTGACCACGCGGGCCAGCCTCGGACAACCCGCTCCCAAAGCAGGGAGCCTTCGCTCCGCCTCGCTCTCGCTCCATCGCGGGCGGCGCGCCGGCATGGAAGACTTATTGGCAAAACTGGGCAGCGCCGGATATCAGCGGGTGTCGCAGGTCAACACCCGCGGCCATTTCGCCGTTCGAGGCGGGATCGTGGATCTGTATTCCTGGCCATCGCAGTTGCCGATTCGGATCGAATTTTTTGGCGACGATATTGAATCCCTGCGCGAGTTCGACGTCGACACGCAGACTTCCGTGCGCGATCTCGCCAGCATAGAGATCCTGCTCGGCGCGCCGGACGAGCAGGCCAGCCAGATCCGCGACTACATTGCGCCCGATCACGTCATTGTGGAAATCGAACCCTCGCCCGGCGCGGCTTATCCGCACATCGCTCTCAGCGAAGGTTGGATCGAGCCAGGACCGGAAGATTTCAGCGGCGCTTTCCAGGATTGCGCCGTGGGCGACTTTGCGGTCGGCGATTTCATGCTGGCCGAGGCGAAGCGCACCCAGTTCGTGGCGCGTTTGCAGGAATGGCGGCGGCACCAGGCCCGCATCGTCATCTATTTTCAAACCGAAGGAGAGATCGAACGTTTCCGCGAGATCCTGGGCAATTCCTCCGTCTTGGAAGGCGTCGATTTGGTGGAAGGTACCCTGTCACGCGGCTTTTGTTTTCCCGCGGCCAACCTGGTCGTGCTGTCGGCGGCCGAACTGTTCGGACGATTTGCGCCGCATGCCGTGCGCCGGCTGCAACGGCGGGATCGCCTGGCGCGGAACCGCACCCAGATCGATTTCAGCGAGCTGCACGAAGGCGATTTTGTGGTCCACCTCGAGCATGGGGTGGGGCGCTTTCTTGGTCTTATCCGGCTGCCCACCTCGGAGCGCGCCGGCAGCGCGGAAGAAAGGCCAGCCCTCTCACCCACCGGCGACGCCCCCGCTCGAGCTCCCGAGAAACCAGTCGCGGAAAAGGAAGTGCTGGCGCTGGAGTTCGCGGACGACGCAAAACTTTACGTGCCGCTCGAGCAAGCCTACCTCGTCTCTCGCTACGTCGGGGTCGGCAAAAAAAATCCGCCACTCAGCTCGCTGGCCGACGCCCGCTGGGCCCGGGCCAAGCGAACGGCCGCCGCCTCCATCTTTGATTACGCCGGCAAAATGTTATCGCTCCAGGCGGAACGCGAGACGCAAGAGGGCCACGCCTTCAAACCGGACACGAAATGGCAGGTCGAATTCGAGCATTCGTTTCCTTTTCGCGAAACGCCGGACCAGATGAAAGCCATCATCGACACCAAGATCGACATGGAACGATCGCGCTCCATGGATCGCCTGATTTGCGGCGATGTCGGTTTCGGCAAGACCGAGGTGGCCATCCGCGCCGCCTTCAAGGCCGTCATGGAAGGCAAGCAGGTCGCCATGCTCGCTCCCACCACCGTCTTGGCCCAGCAGCATTTCGACACGTTTCGCCAGCGCATGCTCGATTACCCGGTGCGCATCGAGATGCTCAGCCGATTCCGATCTCAGGGCGAGCAACGCAAGATCCTTAAGTTACTGCGGGAAGGCGGAGTGGACATCGTCATCGGGACCCACCGCATCATTTCCGGAGACGTCCTCTTCAAGGACCTGGGGCTGGTGATTATCGACGAGGAACAGCGTTTCGGCGTCGTGCATAAAGAGAAGTTCAAGGAATTGTTCAAGTTGGTCGACGTTCTCACTCTCTCGGCCACGCCCATTCCGCGAACCTTGTACTTGTCGCTCGTGGGCGTGAAAGACATGTCCACCATCGAGACGCCGCCGCTCAACCGTTTGCCGGTCGAGACAGTGGTCTGCGGATACGACGAGCGAATCATCCGCGACTCCATCAACCGCGAATTGGAGCGACAGGGGCAGGTTTTCTTCCTGCATAACCGGGTCCAGAGCATCCAACGCGTGCGGGACAAGATTGCCGATCTGTGCCCGGGCGCGCGCATCGACATTGGCCATGGCCAAATGGATGCAGATGAACTCGAAGCGGTCATGGAAAGATTCGTGGCCGGAAAGATCGACGTCCTGGTCTGCACCACGATCATTGAGAGCGGGCTCGATATCCCCAACGCCAACACGATCATCATCGATCGGGCCGATCGATTCGGCCTGGCCGACCTTTATCAATTGCGCGGCCGGGTGGGGCGGGCTGAGCACAAGGCCTATGCCTATCTTTTGCTGCCCCGCGAAATGATGTCGGTGGGCGCCGCCCGCAAACGAATCAACGCCATCAAACAATACAGTTCGCTCGGGGCCGGTTTCCGCATCGCCATGCGCGACTTGGAAATTCGCGGTGCCGGCAGCATCCTCGGGACGGCCCAGAGTGGGCACATCGCGGCGGTCGGTTTTGATCTCTATTGCCAGTTGCTCAAGCAGGCGGTGGCGCAGTTGAAAGGCGAGAAGGCGCGTTTCCGGCTCGAGGTGGATGTGCGCCTTGATTTCGTGGCCACGAACGAAGCGGCAGACGCGGCCAGCGGCGGGGCCGAACGGCTCCCAGCTTACATCCCGACGACCTATATTAATGACACGATCCTGCGCATCCAGGCCTACCGCAGCCTGGCCGAGATCACCACGCACGAGCAGCTGCACAGCCTGCGGCGGGATTGGCGGGACCGCTTCGGAAAAGCGCCGGTCGCCATTGACAATTTGTTCCTTCTGACCGAAATCAAGCTCGCCGCCGCCAAAGCGAATCTGGCTCGTATCGAGGTTCGGGAGGGCAAGATGATGCTGACCCGGCGAGGGGATTTTATACTTGTAGGTGGCAAGTTCCCTCGTTTAGTTGCACCTAGAATCGAACAGCTTGCCGAGGTACTGCGTCTGATCAGGACATTGTAGCCAAATGAACTTTCGTCTTCTTTTTTTAATATTCGTCAGCGCGGTCATCTTACCGCTCTCCCCCCTCTGTTTCGCCGCCTATGGCCAGACCCCCGAGGTCATCGATGGCATCGCCGCGGTCGTGAACGGTGACATCATCACCTATTCGCAGGTGCGTTCTCTGGTCATCCCGCGCGAAAAGCAGCTGCGTTCTCAGTTCACCGGCGAGGAACTGGTCAAAAAAGTGAGGGAAATCCGCGAGCTCGCGCTCAAGGATTTGATCGATCGCCAGTTGATCATCCAAGCCTTCAAGAAAGAGAATTACCAGATCCCCGATCATTACATCGATCAACGGATGCACGAGATCATCAACGAGAATTTCGGGGGCGATCGGAACACATTTATTAAAACGCTGGAGGCTCAGAATTATACGCTGGGCGAATTCAAGCGAATGGAGAGCGAACGCATGATCGTGCAGGCCATGCGCACCAGGAATGTGAAACGCGATGTGGTCGCCGCCCCTTCCAAGATTGAGGATTATTACAATGCGCACCGCGAGGAGTTCACGGCCAAGGAGCAGGTGAAACTTCGCATGATTATGATCCCGGCGCACTCCAGCGACGGCAACGCGACCGCCCAAAAAGCGATGGCCGAGGAAATTCTGAAAAAGCTGGCCGGGGGCGCCGAGTTCGACCGAATGGCCCAGATTTATTCGGAAGACAGTTCGCGCGATCTGGGAGGCGACTGGGGCTGGATTGAGCGGAAGACGCTCGCTCCGCCGTTGGAGAAGGTGGCATTTAATCTTCCAGCCAAACGGGTCAGCAACATTGTCGAATTCAGCGGCAATTATTACATCCTGAAGGTCGAGGAGAGAAAGGGCGGCGCCACCCGATCGCTCGCTTCCGTGCGCGACGAAATCGAGAAGAAACTGCTGCAGCTGGAAGCGCAAGCCTTGCAGGAGAAGTGGATCGCCAGTCTGCGCTCCAAAGCCTACATCCGCACTTTCTAAGCGCCACCACTTATCGGTAGAGACGGCGCGCTGCGCCGTCCACTCCGCGGATGTGGCCCTTCCTGGGGAACACTCGTCTGCGAAAGCCACGCGCGGAGCGGACGCCGCAGCGCGGTGTCCCCACCACACGCTTGCTCTCCGGCGACCCCTTGCGGACAATGCGCCATGCCGTTGCGCGTCGGAATTACATTGGGCGATCCTGCTGGTATCGGCCCCGAAATCATCCGCGCCGCTCTCGATTCCAAAGATCTCCCCTCCAAAGCCGAGTACCAGATCATTGGGCGAGATTTTGACGGCGTGGCGGGTCAGCCCTCGCCAGACACCGCCCGGGCCGCCGCCGCCGCCTTGGAAGAAGCTGTCACCCTGGCCCGACGCGGCGAACTCGATGCCATCGTGACGGGTCCCGTCCACAAGGCCGGGCTCTACGACGTCGGTTTCAAGTTTCCGGGTCAGACGGAATTTTTTGCCGAGCGTTGCGGGATCCAGAACTTCGCCATGCTACTGACCGGAGGCAGCCTGACCGTCGCGCTCGTCACCATACATATCCCATTGCGCGAGGTGGCGGAGGCTCTCGGGCAATCGGAGATCGTTCGCGTTGGCCGGCTTCTCCAGGATTTCCTGATGTTGCGTTCCCCTGAACCGCCTAGGATCGCGGTCGCCGGTTTAAATCCACACGCCGGCGAGTCAGGCAAAATTGGGCGCGAAGAAATCGAGATCATCGCACCCGCCATCGCCCAATTATCGGAAGCGGCCGGCACCACGGCGACGTTCCAGGGTCCCGTTTCTTCCGATACGGTGTTTCACCGCGCCGCCGTCGGTGAGTTCGACGCCGTGCTCTGCATGTATCACGATCAGGCTCTCATTCCGTTGAAGCTCCATTCCTTTCACAGCGGTGTGAATGTCACGCTGGGTCTTCCCTTTCCACGGACCAGTCCCGATCACGGAACGGCTTTCGAAATCGCCGGACGAGGACGGGCGCGTCCCGACAGCATGATTGCGGCGATCCATCTCGCGGTTGAACTGGCGGAGGCGCGGGAGGGTCGAAACGGATGAAGCGCGTCGCCCGCTCACATCTTCTGCTGTTCGCGATCGTGGCGTCGGTTTTCGCCTGGTCGGGGTGGCAACCATACGACCGCTTTACCTGGTATCTCGAGGTTTTCCCCGGCGTGGTTGGCTTGATCATTCTGGCCACCGCTTCGACTGCATTCCTCGGCACGCAGGGCGATGTTTGCGACACACAGGAGGACATGTTCATGGCCTTGATCGGCGCCACCTGCGCCCTTCTTTTCTTCAGCCGCATCCAGGACCGGACCATGACCCGCCTGACCTCTCCCAGTTAGCGCATGAGAATCGCCAAATATCTTTCCGTCTTTAATATCGGGTTGCAGAACACATTTGTGTACCGCTGGAATTATTTCCTGCGCGCCTTGTTCGGATTAATCCCGCTGGCCGGCACGGTGTTTCTCTGGCGCGCCGTCTTCAAGGAGAGCGGCGGCGGCCTGCACGGCTACGACTACGGGTCGATGATTTATTACTATCTGCTAATGATTCTGGTGAGCAATCTCGTCACGCCTACGGAAGACGAATGGCAGATTGCATCCGACATTCGGGAAGGGCAGATCAACTCGTTTCTGACCAAACCGCTGAGCTATCTTGGTTACCGGTTCAGCATCTTTCTGAGTGGCAGGCTTGTTTACACCGTCGTGACGCTGCCGCCTATCGCGCTCATTTTTCTTTATTTCCGGCACTACATCGTCCTGCCCGAACACGCCCTGATCTACTTCTATGCCTGTCTCTCCCTGTTGATGGCGGCGTTCATGCAGTTCTTCATCACTTACTCGCTGGCCATGATGGCGTTCTGGATTCTGGAAATCTCCACCGTCGTTTTCATCGTTTACTCATTCGAATATTTTCTGGGCGGACAAATGTTTCCCATCGACATCATGCCGGAGAGCGTCCAGGCCGTCATGAAGTGGCTGCCCTTTTACTACGAGCTCTTCTGTCCGATTGCCATTTTTACGGATCGCCTGCGCGGGCCGGCCTTGTTCCAGGCACTGGCCATTCAAGCGGGATGGCTGCTCGTGACCTGGGCCGCGGCCCATCTGATGTGGCGAAAGGGCCTCGGGCACTACCAAGCCGTCGGTGGTTAGACCCCCTGCGTTATAGAGGTGCTTGTGCCAGGCACCCGTTTATATAGACAGGCGGTTGACCCAACCGCCTCTACAACTCGCTCGATGATTGCTGCGCCTCGCGTCAGGCGATCGCAGTGTTGCTAATCTTTTCCGTCGGCAACCCTGCGGCCTTCCAGGCTTTGAAGCCACCAGCCATCGACCGCACATTTTTGTAACCCATTTTCTGGAGGCTCTCGGCCGTGAGCGCGGAACGCCCGCCACCACCACAATGGCAAATGATCAGTGCAGTCCGGTCCGGAATCTCCTCCCCGATCTCCATTTCAATGGTGCCCCGGCTGAGATGCATCGCGCCCTGCGCATGCCCCTGCTCCCATTCCTCCTTCTCCCTTACGTCCACGAGCACGGCCGCTCCGCTTTTCGTCTGAGCCGCTGCCTCTTCCGGCGAAATTTCAGTGATATCTTTCTTCGCTGCGGCCACCAGGTTTTGAAAAGGGTCCATTCTTCAGCCTCCGTTCGGACGCTGAAAGGTCAAGGGCCGGGGTCCGCTATTCGTAGCGCAACGCCTCGATCGGATCCAACCGGGAAGCCTCACCCGCCGGATAGAATCCGAAGAACCCGTCATGCACGTGACGTTTGACTTCGCCTGCAAGTAAAATGACAGGGGAGGCTGGTGCGGCGTTACATCGAAATCTACTCCATCATCCTGCGGAACTCCCTCATCCGCGAGCTGAGTTTTAAAGCGAACTTCCTCCTCTGGATGCTGGTGGAGGTGCTTTGGTTCTGCGGGCAGATCGTTTTTTTCAGCATCATCTTCGGCAACGTCAGCCGCATCGGCGATTGGACCAAGTGGGAGGTGGTCTTGCTCGTGGGAACGCACCAGATCATCGCGCAGCTTTTCCAGGCGTTCTTTTTCGTCAACGTGGCGAACATTCCGGAGTTGGTCCGCACCGGAAAACTCGATTCTCTTCTCGTTCTCCCGATGGACAGCCAGTTCGCCGTATCGACCAAGCAGTTCAGCCTCGACAGCGTGGTCAACGCGATCGTCGGCGCCGTCGTCGTTTGCGTTTCTCTCTCAAAACTGGGCGCCGTCCCGAGTTTTACCGCCGTCTTCCTCTATCTGGTCGCGCTCGGTTTTGGCATCGCCGTGCACTATTCCATCATGCTCAGCCTCGCCGCTGTCAGCTTTTGGATCGTGCGCGCCCAGGGTCTCGTTTACGGCTATTTCAATTTCCTGAACATCGCGCGTTATCCCGACGTCATCTTCCCCAGTCTCTTTCGGTTCATCTTCGGCTGGATCATTCCGGTCATCATCGTGGCCAATATTCCGGCGCGGCTCCTCATCAAATCGATGGGCCAACCCGGCTGGCTCATGTTGCAACTGGTTGTGGCCTCGACCATTATCTCGGTTCTCTCCCGGGGTTTTTGGCGTTTCGCCTTGCGCCATTACTCCAGCGCCAGCTCCTGAGAAATACGTAATAAACAACGCGAAATCAGGGGCTCCGCACAGGGAAATCTCCGCTTGCGACTTTGGCGAAATGTCCTTAATTATGCCTCCGCTCGGCGCCGGACTTTGCCGGCGCCTCTTCAATTATGCCCAAGTCACCCAAAAAGAAGGCTTCTCCCAAAAAGTCGGCCGCGCCCAAGGCGAAGGTGGCGCGCAAGTCCTCTGCTGCTAGCGCGACTCCTAAAAAGACCGTAAAGACCTCTGGAAAAGCCAGCCGTCCGAAAAATTCTTCCGCTCTGAAAAAGGGAAGCAACCACGCGTCCGACACTCTCTCGCTACTGGGTCGCAATCACAAAGAACGTAAGCTCGACCCCTTTACCCGTCAGCAGAAAGAGAAGCTCCTTTATCTCCGCGATGCCATGGTCGATTCCATGACCGGCGTCGCCCAGGACACTTTGCGGTCGCGCGCCGAAGGCAGCGAAGCTTCCGCTTTTGGCATGCACCAGGCCGATGCCGGCTCGGACGCGTATGACCGTGACTTTGCCCTGAGCCTGCTGTCGCAGGAACAGGACGCCCTTTACGAAATCGACCAGGCCCTCAAGCGCATCGAGCTCGGCACCTACGGCGTTTGCGAGATGTCGGGGAAACACATCCCGCGCATGCGTCTCGAAGCCATTCCCTTTGCCCGCTTCACCGTCGAATGCCAGTCGCAGCTCGAGAAACAGAGCAAGGCTTCCCGCGTCCGCCAATCCGTCACATCCCTCTTCGGTTTAACCGATGACGAAGGTGGCGACGGCGAAGAGGAAGAAGCGCCGGCCCAGGAATCAAAGGAATAGTTATGGCGCAGGAAATTATCACGCTCGAATGCACCGAGGCCAAGGCTCTCGGGAAACCGGTTTCTCGTTACATGAGCAAGCGGAACAAGAAAAGCCCGCAAACGCCCAACCGTTTGGAGAAAAAGAAATACAACCCGTTTTTGCGCAAGCACACCTTGCATCGCGAAACGAAGTAACCAGCCATGCAACCAAAAACCGCCAAACGCCGTTCCGCTTTCCGTCGCGCCAATCGCACGATGCCGCGCCGTCGCATCGATATCTCGCTCGAGGCGATCGATTATAAGAATCCCGATCTTCTGAAGAAATTCGTGACCGAGAGCGGCAAAATTCTGCCGCGTCGCGTCACCGGGATGCCCGCCCATTTGCACCGAAGAATCACGCGCGAAATCAAGCGGAGCCGGTCAGTCCTGTTAATGAAGTAATGGAGGGGCGGGCGTGTCGTCCGCTTTCCACCCCCCTCATCTCAATCTTCTCCGGGGGAAGAAGAAGAAACCGATTGCCATTGGGCCACTGCCCCCGGCGCCCAAGCGAGGCATCCTCGTCTAGCACCACCCCAAAGCGATTCCGCAAAATCTTCTTCCTCTTCCCACCGGAAGAGGATTACCTGCCACGCCGTAGCCTTGACCTAGGCGGGAGGTGAGGGCCAAGCTTACCGCAAGCGAATCGCACGTTGGTTCGCAGCCGGCCCGGCCGCCTCTCCATTCTGGGGAGTGGCTTACGCTTTCCGCGTCCGCTCACCCTGCTCGATCAATTTCCAAAACTCGCGCGTCTCCCCCAATTGCGCGTCTTCTGCCACCGGAAGTTTGCTGCGGAAAAGAAAATCACGCAGCGTGTTCTTGTGCAGGACGCGATGGATCGTGATCCCTTCCGCTCTTTTGTCGAAGTAGATCCGGTAATCTTTCGCGCGGTAGCGATAGAGCTTTTTGCCTTCCCGCTCGATCACGCCAAATCGTTTCGAGTCCAACCGGTCCAAATCCTCCGGCAAAATCTGAAACTCGGCCAGCAGCTCAAGCTGAAGCGCCTTCGGCAACGCCGATATTTCCGCTGCGCTCAGTTCATTGAAAATGATCTGAAACATGACCCGTCAGACTAACCGCGCTGCCCGCCACTGCCAACTCCGTAAACCCTCCGGCCAAAAACACCTTGCGCGTCGAATCTCAAGAGGTCGCGGTTCAAGGCAAGGTTCCTCACAATTGTCATCCTGCCTGCCCGCCGTGGTTGGGAGCCAGCCCCGCCAAGGCGGGGGCGAAGGATCCCACCCACAGCGCCAAGATTACACCAGTCACCAAGGCGTGACGCCCAGCGCGAATGGGAGGTCAGCACTCCGCCCCGTCGTGACCCCGCCGAGTCGGAATGACAAGCACGATGCCACACCCGCCGCATGCTCTCTGCTCCGGTCGCGCGAATCCCCTTTTGAGAGTCACAACTAGGAAACGAAGACACGTCGGACCCGTTGGCCGATGCGCGTGGTGATCTCCCACGTGATGGTGTTGGCCCGCTCCGCCAGTTCCGCGCAGGCTATCTCCGCCTCTCCCTGTCTCCCCATCAACACTACCTCGTCCCCTGCTTCCGCCCCCTTCACTTCGGACACGTCAATCATCATCAGATCCATCGTGACGCGTCCGAGCAGCGGACAACGTTGACCGCGCACCAGCACGGCGGCGTCGCGATTGGAGAGATGCCGCGGATACCCATCCGCATATCCGGCGCTGAGCGTGGCCACTTTCATCGCCTTGGGCGTGACGAAGGTGCGTCCATAGCTGATGGAACTGCCCTTGGGCATGTCACGGATCAGACCAATGTGTGTTTTCCAGGTCATGACCGGGCGTAAAATATTTTGAAACTCATCCAGAGGCGAGATGCCGTAGAGCATGATGCCGGCGCGCACGAAATCGAAACTCGGATCGGCGTAAGCCAACACGCCCGCACTGGGCAGGGAATGGACCTTGTAATCGCCCGGCACCTCCTGGCGAAACCGTTGCAGGAGTTGCGCGAACCTTGCCAACTCGTCGCGTGTGTAACGTTCATCTTCGTTGGAAACGGGCAAGTGCGTCGAGACGCTGTGCAGGCGCAGATTGGGCAGAGCCGCGACCTGGCGGAACACCTCAAGAGCCTGCGCCTCCGGCGTACCCATTCGACCCATCCCGGTATCCACCACGAAGCACACCGGCAAAGGCCCGTGCCGCGTCAGGCGATCGAATTCCTGCGCCTCGACCAGAGTGGAAATGGAGGGAATGAATTGCCCCTCAACAATGGCCGCTCGCTCCTGCGGCAGGGCCGGACCGAGAATGACGACCGGATGATCCAACTCTCCGCGAAGGGTGACCGCCTCCTCCAGGTTGGCCACGCCAAACAAGCGCGCGTCATCCGTCAGAGCCTGCGCCACACCGACCATGCCATGTCCGTAGGCGTTCGCCTTCACCACGGCCAGAAGCTCGGCCGATCCGACCCGGGCCCGTACCATCTTTGCGTTGTGCCGCAAGGCCGCGCGATCGATCTCCGCCCAGCAACGATAAGTCTCCGTACTCATGAAGGATAAATGCTCTTTCTCGGCATGGTGATGTGCGGTTCGCGCAGATACATCGGCTGAAGGGGCGGCTCTGCCAAGCTGCGGTTCGAATCCCGGGCCAGTCGCGCCAATCGCGCGGCGGACGGAAATTCTAATCGCACCTGGGCGAACTGGGACAAATGGTCGGAGGAAAGAATCGGCAGCGATCCGGCATCTTCCAGTCGGGCCCGCAACTCAGTTTCGCTCAGTAGCTCGGGCTCGCCTGCGAGCGAACGATCCTCGATCCGCGCGAGGAAAAACGTTTGGCGACGCGCATCGCCCAGCGCGTAATAGGCCGACGCTTCACCGGACATCGCACAGATGGAGGGCAGACCAACCAGACGGCATGGGCGGGCCGCCTGCAGTCCAATGGCGGCTGAGATGGCGATGCGGACTCCCGCGTAGGAGCCGGGGCCCAAACCCACCACGATCAGTTCGGGATGACCGCCGGTTTTAATCAGTTCTCTCACGTTCTCGAAGAAAGCTCCCGAATTCTGCCGATCGTTAGGCCATTCCTTTTCGATCATATCCCCATCCCTCCAGGCCACGCTGCCGCGAGCCGTCGATAGTTCGAGCGCCAGGATCTTCATGACACGTCAATCGCTCTTGCGCTCGGAGAAGTCAGCGCGAGCCGGACCCAGCGCGCTTCCTCCGGAATCAACTCCGGAAACCGATCCGCCCATTCGATGATCGAAACGCCCTCTCCGAAAAAATAATCATCGAGCGCGAGGCGCGCCGCCGACCGGGCATCTTCCAGACGAAAGAAATCAAAATGATACACGGGCAACCGGCCGCCGGAATATTCATGCACGAGGGTGAAGGTAGGGCTCGTCACTGGAGCAGAGCATCCCAAACCGGCCACGATTCCTTTAGTCAGATGAGTCTTGCCCGCTCCCAACTCGCCTTGCAAGGCCACGATCGCGCCCAAACGCAGCTCCTGGGCGAGCTGTCGTCCGATCGCTTCCGTTTCCGAAACGCTATTTGAAGTGAACGTAGCCACCCACTAATTTCTGATTTTTAATTTTTAATTTTTGATTGAGCCGCCCAATCCGCGTCAGGCGTAATTTCGGGAATTTCTTGCGCCAGCGGACCTGCAGCTTACCGCTATCGCGCGGCGAAATCGCAAAGAGAAGCTCGAAGTCCTCGCCATCGGAGATCGCGTTCGCCGGTTTGGCGCCGGGACAGAGCGGCAATCTCTCCTCCTCTATTTCGAAGCCCACCCCGCTCGCCTTGGCCAGACGAGGCAGATCGCTTCCAATCCCGTCACTCAGATCCATCATGGCGTGAATCGAAAAATTCTGCGTGAGCCAGCGCGACTCATGGATGCGCGGAACAAAGGTCAAATGTTTGCCCCGGATCGATCCACCGAGAAGGCCCGTCACAAAAAGATCGTCGCCCGGCTTGCCCCCATCCCGCCCGACCCATCTCTTCTCCTCCACGAAACCGGAAACGCACACGGAAATCGAGGCAGGTCCGGGCGTCCCGCTCGTTTCGCCGCCGACGATGGCCACATCGAACCTGGAAGCGGCGCGAGTCAGCCCGCCATAAAGTTTCCGGACCCATGCACTCGTCGTTTGAACCGGCAACATGATCGTCACCAGGGCGAACTGGGGCGTGCCCGACATGGCGGCAAAATCACTCAGCGGCCGCATCATCGCTTTCCATCCAATCGCACGCGGCGGCGTGTCGCTTCGGAAATGGACCTTCTCCACCACGCAATCGCACTTGAGCAAAAGCAGTTTTCCGCGGGGCGCGCGCACCACGGCGCAATCATCCCCCGCCCCGGCAATCACGCCCGGGCCCCGGCCCAGCGTGGGCAGCAGTTCGGCCAGGAGCCGGTCTTCGCCCAGACGGCGCAGCTTCATTGGTCAGACAGCTGCGGGAACGCCAGGAAAATCAGAGTCAATGAATTGAAGAGCGAATGCATGGTCATCGAAACCAGAATCGATCCACTCCATTCGTAGGCAAGTGTGAAGCAGGCGCCCAGGATAAAAAGCGGGGCAAACGAAGGCAGATGCGCATGGACCGCGGCAAAAAGGAGGGACGTGAAAATCAAACCGCCGCAGCGCCCGATGTAACGCCGTAGCACGCCGTAAAGAAAAAAGCGGAAGACCAGTTCCTCCGCAATCGGAGCCACCGCCACGGCTAGGACGATGATCATGACCCTCTGATCGATCGTGCGGGAGCCGTTGAACAGGTCGACGATGTTTTGTTTACTGGAGCCGTCCCCGGCATAATGGCGCGTGATGAGATCAGCAGCCGAGATCAACGGATAGGCCGCCAGCAGGAGCAACGTGCCCGTCACGATTACTCGCACGATCCCATATTTAGAAAGCCCGGCGAGCCGATCCACGTTGAGCCGGCGCAGCTCCAGGAATCCGACCAGAATCAAGAGGACGACCACGCTCATGATGAGGTTGGCCGCCAGATCGCGCGAACTCAACGAGACCGACGGAGCCGAAGCCGAGAGCACCACATTGAGGAGGAGAAAGGACGTCAATAAAGTGGCCAGCACCGCTTCGGGCAGGCCAAAGGTCTTGCTTGGCACCGGATCGTCCGCTGCGACGACGGCGCGCGCGCTCATCTGGAGGGCCAGCGCCGCATAAACGAAAAATCCAGCCAGAAAAAACAACCAGAACAGAATATTGATCAGCGCGCTCACCCACGCTCCAGACAACATGAAAACGAAACCGATCAAGGAGCGTAGAAGCTCGGCAAAAAGTAAGCGTGGCCGCCCTCCAATTGCGGCACGAGCTGCTTCGGCAATTCTAGCTGGATCTTCGTGTTATCCGATTTCCCGAAGGCCCGGAAGAACCGCCCCAGACTGAAGGGCGGACCGTATTTCACCACCGCCGCCTTAGGCGCGCCGCCTAACTGTTTCGCTTTCTCATAGGCGTCTTCGATCTGCCCAAGCCCGTCAATCAGCTTGTACTCGAGGGCCTCTTTGCCCGACATGATGCGCCCGTCGGCGATGCCGTTGCGCAAACCTTCCGCGGGCAGATTGCGTTCTTTCGCCACCACTCCGAGGAACTTGTCGTAAGTCTTCATGACAAATGACTGGATGTAATCGCGCTCCTCCTGGGTCATGGGTCGCGCCCCATTCAGGATGTCTTTAAACTTCCCGCTCTTAAAAACGACCGAGGAAAGCCCGATCTTATTGAATAGCTGCTCGTAATTCAGGGTTTGAATGATGACGCCGATACTGCCGGTAATGGTCGTCTCGTTCGCCATGATGTATTTCCCACCACAAGAAATATAGTAACCGCCCGACGCCGCCAGCGTGTCCATGTAGATCACCACCGGTTTGCGCGCCCGCGTCTTGACCACCGCGTTATAGATTTCGTCCGAGGCCGTAACTTCTCCGCCAGGCGAATCGATCTCCAGCACAACGGCCTTCACATGATCGTCGTCACGCGCCTGCTGTAAAGCCGCGCGCAAGTCGTCGACCATGGTGTCACCGACCGAGCCGGGAAGGCTCGAGCTGATCAATCCGCGCATGACAATGAGCGCAATTTTATCGCCCCCGTGGCCGCGCTCGACCGTCACTTCCCGGAAGTACGGCAGGGGTTCCCGGTCCGTCACCCTTCCTCCCATCCGATGAAAAGCGACCGCCATCAGGACGAAATTGGCGAAGATGCTGGCGCAAAGGGCCACAAATAAAAAAATACTGAGGCATCCCAGTTTCCGGTCGGCCATAAGGCTGGAAAGCTGGCGGATAACGGGGGGCGGCACAAGTAGTTTCCCGTGAGAAAACGCCCTCCGGTGTGCGCTCGGGATGCTCAGGTAGGGACATCGCGCTGCGATGTCCGCGTGCCGTGGCAGGCCGGCGGAGCGGAGGCCGCAGCGCGGCGTGTCCCTACCACCAGCGCCTAAACTGAAACAGGTAGGGGCGATTGCTTGCCAGGCCGTAGCCTGTGCCGCGAAGGCTGGACCCCAATCGCTCCACGGGCGGTTCAATGAACCACCCTACCTCCCCTCTCCTGCGCTCGGGCTGACCGGCGTAGGCGGGATGAACCATAGAAGATGGCTTCTCCCAGGCACTTGGCGCCCCAGCGTGGACCTGAGTTTCCGTGCAATTTGAGGGTTGGCAGGAAACATGCTAATTATGGAAATCATGAATAGTGGACACCTTCCCATGAGCGAATCGGCCGCCCGACACAAACCCAAGGCTCGCCGCGGTCGCCCCCGCTCCAAGATTTCCGCCGGCCCCGTCAACGGTGTCCCTCATCTCGCCGCCGTCGGCAGCCTCACCCGCACCAAAGCCCTCCTTCTCGCCGCGCTCCGCGTCTGGGAATTGAAACATCGCGTCGGCGAATGACGACCAGTCTCCAACTGCGCGTCCGCGCCATCCTCCGGAACATGAAGACGCTCGAGAAGAGACCTTCCGCTTTCCGCTCCCCTGCACGGGTCCGCTTTTCACCCCTCCCCTCCATGGGGATGCTGGGTGACCGCTTAAAAAGCTAAGCAGTCGGCTCCGCGCTGCTTTTCAGATCGCGGCCTTCCCGCTTCCGCGCTGGATTTTCCTGTCGCCGGGCGACATATTCCTGCATCCATGCGCCCGTAGCTCAGCCGGATAGAGCAACGGATTTCTAATCCGTAGGTCGAGTGTTCGAGTCACTCCGGGCGCGCTCCTTTCGTCACTGTAGCCACGGCGCTCTGTCGCCGTGTCTATCACTCGTCGACGCCCCGACAGAGCGGGGCGACTACAGGAAGATCACTATTCACGGTTCTTAAACTTTCGCTCGTGATCGAGCAGCCATTTTTTCCGCCAGAGACCACCGCCGTAACCGCCAAGGCTGCCGTCGGCCCGAATGACGCGATGACAGGGAATAACGATGGCGATCATGTTGGTGCCGTTGGCCCGGCCGACCGCGCGTTGGCCACCGGGCGCTCCCAGTTGTTCCGCCATCCATCCATAGGAACATGTCTCCGCGACCGGAATGGAGCGCAATAAGTCCCAGGTCCGTAGTTGAAAATCGGATCCGACCGGGGCCAGGGGCACATCAAACTCCAGCCGGCTTCCGGAGAAGTAGTCGCCCAATTGCCGCCGGATTGCCTCCAAATGAGGGTGCTCTCCGGGCACAATGCTGGTTCGCAAACGTCGACGCAAAATGGGGATCTCCCGTTCCAAGGCGCGCCGGTCATTGAACTCGAGCAGGCGCAAACCGGCGTCATCGGCCACGGCCAGCATGAGGCCTAGCGGCGTCTCGATTCGCTCAGCCAACAGGCAGGCCCGGGCTTTGGCCGCGGTGGGCGGTTCGCCGAAGATCCGATTGAAGGCCTCGCGAAATCCGCTGGCCGACGCAAAGCCACTGCCGTTCTGCGCCTCCTCCACGCTGCCGCCGCGGCGCACGTCTTTCAAGGCAAGGCCCATCCGGCGCGCCCGATAATAGGCTTGGAAGGTCATTCCGTAATGGCGCTTGAATTGCCGACGAGCCGTAGAAGGATCGATCGACAAAGCGGCCAGCTCCTTGTCCGTTAACCGGCCGCCGGGCGCTCGCTCCACCTCGGCGCGGAGCCGTTCAATCAACTCGGGCGGCTGCTTCCCCGGATCCATCGGGCGACAACGCAAACAGGGCCGATAACCGCCATGCAACGCTTCGCTCGGGGTTGAAAAGAAATCGACATTCTGGCGCGCCGGTTTTTTCGCGATGCAAGTGGGCCGGCAAAAGATCCCGGTCGTACGTACGCCCACCAGAAAAATTCCTTCGAAGCTGGCGTCACGATCGAGCAGCGCCCGATACATCCGGTCGGAAGAAGGCAGCAACTCCATCGCTTTCATCAACACAGTCTAGCCGGGAAGCCCGCGACCGCGCACCGACGAAATTCAGGCATCGAATTCTCCTGTAGCGGCAGCGCTCTGCCTGCCGAGCCGTAGCGTTCTGCGAAGGCTGGTCGGCGCGTGGAGGGACGACCTTGTGTCGTCCCCAATATTAGGGACGAGACGAGCTCGTCCCTCCCCCCGTCCTACCAGCGATGAAACGCTGGATGACCTTCCTTGACCGCAACGAAAACCCCTCGACATGTTGCGCAGACCTTGCCGCCCCCCGTTAAGGTCCCTTCCACGGTCGCGCGATCATCGGTTGAATCGATCACTCGCGCGCACAAAAAAACTGAATCACTGGTCGGCGTGGGCCGAAGCAATTTAATCGCATACTCGGCCGTCACGGTGCAGGGCACTTCTTCCGCCTGGGCCCGCTTCATCAAATGATAGGCAGCCGCCCAATTGCAGTGACAATCGAGGAGCGACCCGATAATTCCCCCGTTCAGAACTCCAGAAAATGCCTCGTATTTCGGCTGCGGCTTCCATTCCGCGATGATTTCATCGCCTTTGGCAAAGCTGCGGATATGCAACCCATCCGGGTTAGCCGGGCCGCACCCGAAACAGGCGTTGCGCGGCGCGTAGGCTTCCTGAAGGGAGAGATTCATATTGTCCGGCAATCCGTCGGTCCATCACCAAGTTAAACAGCGTCTCGGCAGAATCAAAGCGTCGCACGCGCACGGGTCAAGGTAGGGACGTCGCGCTGCGACGTCCACTCCGCGCTGGCGTAGCGGGCGAGCGTTCCCCAAAAGGTGAAATCCCACATCCGCGGAGCGGACGGCGCAGCGCGGCGTCCCTACCACTGAGACGCACCTTCTGCGCGTCCTTGGACTGCCCCCTGTAGGGGAAGCTGCCTGCTCGCGAAAGCATTTGGAGTCAGCTTCCCAGGGAAGGCAGCGCCTTCCCCTACAGAAGAAAAGACGTCTCGCAGCCTTCGCCCCGCTCAGCAGGGCTACGGCCCGCCAAAGGAGAAGACGTCCCTCCCTGAAGAAGAAAACTACGCCCCGTTCGAGGGCGTGCCCGGATAAGGCCGTAACGGCGGGCCGCTGTAGAGCGAGCGCGGGCGGATGAGACGATTGTGATCGTGCTGTTCCACCACGTGCGCGCACCAGCCGGCCACGCGCGAGGCCGCAAAGATCGGAGTATTCAATTCCGGCGGAAATTCCATCATGGTAAACACCGGCGCCGCATACAGATCGACATTCGCGCACAGCTGTTTCTCCCTCTCCATCGTCTTCTCCAGGTTCTCGCAAATGGGCACCCATTGTTCCTTGCCTGTGCGTTTACCCAGGTCCCGCCCGATCTCCCGCATGATCGGAACCCGCGAATCCCCTTTTTTATAAACGCGATGGCCGAAGCCCATGATCTTGGCCTTCTTCTCCAGCTGCGCCTTCAACCAACCCTCCGCGCGATCGGCCGTTTTAATGTCGTCGAGCATTCGCATCGACTCTTCATTGGCGCCGCCGTGGAGCGGTCCTTTTAAAGTAGCGCAGGCAGAGGTCACGGCCGCGTACATATCGGCCAGGGTGGAAGCAGTCACGCGCGCCGCAAAGGTGGAGGCGTTGAACTCATGGTCCGCGTACAAGATAAAGATCGTGTCGAGCATGCGGATCTCCCACGATTGGGGGACTGCGCCGCGCAGTTTGTAGAAAAAATTGCCGGCCTGGGTCAGATCGGGTCTTTCCGGCAGTAGTTCTTCCCCTCGCGAAATTCTCCAGGCGTCGGCGATGAGAGTCGTAACGCGAGCAATGAGTCGAATCGCCTTCCGCACATTAGCCGCGTGCGAATGATCGTTCAGCTCCGGGTCGAACGGGGCCATCATCGAAACCCCCGTCCGCAACATGTCCATGGGATGGGTGTTGGGCGGCAAAAGCCGCAGCATCTTTAAAACCGGGCCGGGCACCTCCCGCTGCCTCGCGATCTCCTGGCAAAATTGTCCGAGCTGCCCGAAGGTCGGCAGTTCACCGTTGAGCAGGAGATAGGCGACCTCTTCAAAGCTCGCCTGCTCGGCCAACGCGTGGATGTCGTAACCGCGATACATCAGACCCGCATTGGGATCGACCCAGCAAATTTCCGTTTCGCCCGCCACCACTCCGGCCAGTCCCGGGCTGTAAGCTGGTTTTGTTTCCGTGCTCATCTGTCTGACTCCTTTACTCGCGATTGCGGATGCTTCAACTCTTCAGGGCTTTCTCGCCGGCCAACTCGACGCCGCCGGGTCGTAGCCGAGCAGATCGTAAAGCTCCTGACGCGTCTGCATTTTGTCGACCCATGGACTTTGCCTGCCGCTCTCCCGCAAGGCACGCAGAAATTGTTCGGTGGATTTCATAGCCACCCGGAACGCGCTCATCGGAAAGATCACCATGCGATACCCAAGCTCGGAGAGTTCGTTCAGCGAAAGGAGCGGGCTTTTGCCGAATTCCGTCATATTGGCCAGCAAAGGCTGCTGGATCGCTTTGGCGAATTCGCGAAATTCTTTGGCGTCGTGCAGCGCTTCCGGGAAAATGGCGTCCGCGCCAGCCTCCAGGTATTTCTCGGCGCGACGCAACGTCCGGGAGAAATCCTCCACCCCGCGCGCATCTGTCCTTGCGATAATCAAAAAATCCGGGTCCCGACGCGCGGCCACGGCGGCGCGCAGTTTTTCAACCATTTCCTCTGTGTCGATCAGCGACTTTCCCGCGAGATGGCCACAACGTTTCGGGAATTGCTGATCTTCCAGATGGCATCCCGCCAGGCCTGCTCGCTCCAGCTCCCGGATCGTTCGAGCCACGTTTTCGGCACCACCAAAGCCGGTGTCGGCATCGACCACCGCCGGAATGTTAATCGCATTCACAATGTAGCCCGCCAATTGCGCGACCTCTGTCAGAGTAAGCAGGCCGATATCGGGAACGCCCGCCGTCATGTTGGCCAGCCCGGCTCCACTAATATAAAGAGCATCGAACCCGGCGCGCTCCACCTGCCGCGCGAAGGCCGCATTCGGCACGCCCGGCATGGCCACGCAGCCGCGACCGATCAGCTCCCGCAATTGAGCCGCCCGCGTCTTCCCTTTCTGTTTCGTGCTCGTGATCGTGCTCCTAATCGTAGTCGATTCAGCTTTTCCCCTTCGGAATCTCCAGCAGCTTCATCAGTTTGGCCACGTCCTTGGCTTCATCGAGTTTCCAGCAAGATTCCAGGATCGGATCGCACGCGTCGCCCCCGAGCTTCGGTGCGGCCAGGTTCAAAAACTTCCCTTCGACCTCCGGGTCCTTCAACCGGTTCTTGGCGTTGCCCAGCGGATAATCCACCCGCTTGCTCAAAGTTCGCCCGTCCGCCAGGGTCACGTGCACGATATTCGCCACGGCTTCGGCATAGAGCGCGCTCAGCTCAGCGTTCCGCTTCACTTCCACCTTCGGCAGAAAAGCCAGAATCTTCCCTTCCGTAAACCGCGCCGGCTCAAACTGCTTGTCCGTCACTTCCCCATCGATCAGCGCCACCGCCGTGATGTAGGGCAAACTATGATCCGCCGTTTCGCGCTGCTGCGGCTTCCACTTCTCCGGCTCGCTTCCGATGATATCGACGGAGGCGTCATGGCTCTCGATCACCATCGATCGCACCTGCGATAAATCCGGAATCTGCTTCCGGATAAAGAGCGCCGCCTCGATCGCGCTCTGGCTGTGATATTCCGCCGGCCAGTATTTGATGCTCGTTTTCAGGATCATGGAGGCCGGGCCTTCGCCCGTAATCGCCTCCGCCTTCTTCGTGAATATCTGGCTCAAATCACCCAACGACACGCCCAGCTGCTTCTCGAATCCCATTTGTCCCTCGAAAATCGGCGCCGGTCCGGTCATCCCGGCCCGTGCCAGGAGCGCCGCGTAGACGCCGTGCCGCGCCGCATGCGCGAAAGCCACGCCTTTCCAGTGAGACAATTCTCCCACGCGCGCTTGCCGCATTCCCATCCCGGCTACACCGGCGATGTTGACCGCGTGCCGCGTCTTTTCCGGATCCAACTTCATCAACTTCGCGCAGGCCAGCGCGGTCGAGAATGAGCCGTAAGTCGGATGATCCCAGCCCCGCGCGCGGATGCTGGCCGCGTCGCACAATCGGCATTGCACCTCATAGGCCAGTGCCGCCGCCAGGATGATCTCCTTCCCCGTCGCGCCGACGCTTTCGCCCACCGCCAGGACTGCGGCCAGGTTATCGCTCGGATGCGCCGGCTCTTTGGACAGGTAAGTGTCGTTGTAATCGAAATAGCGGATGCAACAGCCGTTGGCGAAAGCGGCCCAGTCGGGCGGGGCTTGATGCGCCGTGCCGATGACCGTCGCCCCATTCCTGGCTGAGAAATCGGAAACGACCGTGCGCGCGATCGTGCACGGCTCCTCATGCCAGGCCCCGAGCGCGCAGCCCAAAGAGTCGATCACCCGCCGCTTTACCTCGTGCACGACATTTTTAGAAAGATCTTCAAACTGAAGGCTGCCGGCGAAATGAGCGAGTTGATGGGCGAGGGTCGTAGTCATGGAAAAGTGAAGCTGCAATCTGCCGACGAAACGGGGGGCGGCAAGTTCAGTTCTTGGGAGCGCACGCGACTCGCGTGCATATTTCGGCGACTCGCCGAAATCTTCGCAGCAGGCAAAAGCGCCAGGTGAGTCGCCATGCGCGACACGCGTCACTTGCCACCGCGCCCACGAAGGATCCCGAAGCCATCACTCGCTGCGCGATGTTGATTCCAGCACCGGCCATGTTCGCTTGCTCGTTAAGATCGACAACTTCATTTACCGGGCCGCTGTGAATTCCCATGCGCACGTGAAGCTCGGGATTCTTTTTCAGCTCTTTGCTAATTTCCAGTGCGCAAAGGACTGGCGCTTCCGGACTGTTCCGAAAAACAAGCGCGCCGCCGCCTCCGGTCGGCAAACGCAAAAGTTTACCTTCAGCTTCCGCGAGTCGGACCTGCTCGGTCCCGCGCACGATCGTTTTGAGTTTTTGAATATGGTCGCTCTGCTCGTTGATAAGCGGTTTCGAGTAACCGACAATGTCAATGAACAGGACATGCCCGATTTCGAATTTCACATCGGATTCCGGCTCAGGCGCCATCAGTTCCTTTTCTTACCTTAAACCGCGGCTCTTAACGGTTCTTTGATCAGCAGCAGTCCTGAAGAAAACCGTTAATCGAGTGCGTGCGGATCCACCAGCAATTGCCGCAACGCGATGGCGTCGAGCCGGTCTTTTTCCCGCTGCGATTGCTCCTTCCAGGCAATAAGGGAACGCTTCGAGGCAACAGCAATGACGTGACCATCTATCTCCACCTGATCGGCATCACGGAACACTTCTGCAAAACGCTGGCCGCTTATCAGGGTGAAGATGTCGATCTGCATCTGTTCGGTTTCCTCTACGATCCGAATCGCTCCCTCCTGGTCGGTGAAATCGTCGGCTGAGAGTTCGCGCGCAAACCCTTCTCCGTAGCCGGAGAGAACCTTCAACATGCGCTCGATATTTCCCGAGGCACCATCGACGAGAATATCCACGTCCTCGGTGAGACGGACATAGCCCTGAATCGCGACGGCGACGCCTCCGACGACCACGAAACGGATGCTGCGTTCAGCAAGCAGCGCCAACAGTTTTTCGAATGAGGCTTCCATCGCCAGCGGGCGGGCTACAGCGCCTCAAGCGCAGGGCCCGGGCATTGGCTCGAAGCATTTCCAGGCGCCGAAACGGGTCGAGGCGCGACAAGGTGCCGCCGACTTTTTTTTTAACCGGTTCCCGCAAAGCGTCCTTCACGCGGCCATCCTACGCGGCAGGGGCGGAGCGGACAAGGCGAATTCGAGCTGCCTACCGGGCCAATTTGTGACCCGCTTTTTCGTACCCTCCCAGGCACCGCAGGCGCGGGCATCTCGCTGGTGCACGACGCGTTGAGAAGTGATGTCGAAAAACCAAGTCGCCAGTCGAATCAGTTTGCCCTCCGCTTCCGCCAGTCGGACCTGCTCGGTCCCGCGCACGATCTCCTTCAGTTTCTGGAGCTGCTCGCTCTGCTCGCTAATGAGCAACTTCGAGTAGCCGACGATGTCGAGGAAGAGAACGTGAGCGATCTCGAGGCGGAGTTTTGTCTTTTGCTCTTCCGGCATCGCGCGACTCTAGCGGCCCCGGGCGAACGTCACGACATCAATCTTTCGGAGGGAAAGAGGCGCCGATCTGATTTGAACATATGATTGGAGCAATTCATCCGTGCCCATCCGTCCAATCCGTGGTTAGATTTCTTCTCACATGAGCAAAGTCTATCCTGATGCCAAGACGGCCCTTGCCGGCCTCCTCCATGACAACATGACGATCGCGGCAGGCGGGTTCGGATTGTGCGGCATTCCGGAGAATCTCATCGTCGCCTTGCGTGACAGCGGGGTGAAGGGTCTGACTATTGTCGGCAACAATGCGGGCGTGGATGGCTTCGGCATGGGCGTTCTGCTCACCACTCGGCAGGTGAAGAAGGTCATGGCGTCGTACGTCGGGGAGAATAAGGAGTTCGAGCGCCAGGTGTTGTCGGGGGAACTCGAACTGGAGCTCATCCCGCAGGGCACGCTGGCCGAGCGGTTGCGCGCAGGCGGCGCAGGAATCCCGGGATTCTACACCCGCACCGGCTTCGGCACCAAGCTGGCCGAGGGCAAGGAGACGAAAGTTTTCGACGGCAAAGAATACGTGCTCGAACCCGGCATCAAGACCGAAGTCTCGCTGGTGAAGGCGTGGAAGGGAGACAAATCCGGCAACCTGATTTTTCGAAAAACCTCACGGAACTTCAACCCGATGATCGCCACTTGCGGCAAGGTCTGCGTGGCCGAGGTGGAGCAAGTCGTCGAGGTCGGCGAGTTGGATCCGGACCAGATCCACACGGCGGGCATCTACGTCGATCGCATCATCCAGGGTGCAAGCTACGAAAAACGGATCGAGTTCCGCACGGTGCAGGGCAGCGCCGCCGCGCAGAAAGCGAATCCGACCCGTGACTTGATGGCGAAGCGCGCGGCGCAGGAGTTACGCGACGGTTACTACGTCAACCTCGGCATCGGTATCCCGACGCTGGTGGCCAATTACATTCCCGAAGGCATGAACGTCACGCTCCAATCCGAGAATGGCCTGCTCGGCATCGGCCCGTTCCCGACCGAGGACACGGTGGACGCCGACCTGATCAACGCCGGCAAGCAAACCATCACGGAGATGCCCGGATCGGCTTTTTTCTCAAGCGCCGACTCGTTCGGCATGATTCGCGGCGGCCACATCGATCTTGCCATTCTCGGGGCATTCGAGGTGACGGACAGTGGCGACATCGCAAACTGGATGATCCCCGGCAAGATGATCAAAGGGCCGGGCGGCGCGATGGATCTCGTCGCCGGCGTGAAGCGCGTGGTCGCGGTGATGGAGCACTGTTCCAAGGACGGGAGCCCGAAGATTCTGAAAGAATGCACCCTGCCCATCACCGGTCTGGGAGTCGTCAACCTCATCATCACCGATCTGTGCGTGTTCGAGGTGAAAGAGGGCGGCGGCCTCGTCCTGACCGAACTGCACCCAGGTGTTACGGTTGAAGATATCCGCGCCAAGACCGGCGCGCCGTTCGAGGTCGCGCTCAAGCACTAACCCTTCCGCAGCGCGCATTGCACCTGTGCACTCTCCGCGTGAATGGCAGAAATAGAATGATTATTGTCATTGCTGCCATCCGGGTGGCTGGGAGACTAGAGCCATGAACTCATCACAACATTCGACGACGAGAATGGATCTGGTTAACCGGATCGTCCAATTCGCATTCCTAGTTCCGTTAATCCTCTTCGTCCTGGGAGCCCTTTCCGCGACCGCGGCGCCGGCGGAATTAGATCGTCTCAACCCACCCGCGAAGGATCAAATCCCAGTCGCATTCCTGATTGCGGATGGCGCGGTCGTGATCGATTTCTGCGGACCGTGGGAAGTCTTCCAAGACGTTGTGATTCCAAGTCGCCAGGACATGCCGTTCCGCCTTTACACGGTGGCTGAAACCACGAAACCGATTCGGACCAGCGGCGGAATGCAGATCGTGCCCGATTACACCATCGCCAATGCGCCCGCGCCGAAGGTCATCGTCATTCCCGCGCAGAGCGAGCCGAGCGAGGCAGTTCTCAATTGGATCAGGAAGTCGTCCAAGACGACTGACGTAACCATGTCGGTTTGCACGGGCGCATTTATCCTGGCGAAAACCGGACTCCTCGACGGCAAATCCGCAACCACCTATCACGGAGCATTCGGGAGTTTCGCGATGAAATTTCGAGACATTCGGCTGAAACGCGGCGCGCGTTTTGTCGAGAACGGAAATCTAGCAACAGCCGGCGGGCTTTCCTCCGGGATCGACCTCGCGCTGCGCGTGGTCGAACGCTACTATGGACGCGAGGTCGCGCAGAAAACGGCTTACAACATGGAATACCAGGGAGAGGGGTGGATGAAGCCGGACTCCAATGGACTTTACGCGACGCCGCTCGTTTCGACCGCAGAACATCCGGTCTGTCCAATCTGCGGAATGGACGTCGATCCGAAGATCGCCCCGAAATCCACCTTCAAAGACACGACTCATTTTTTCTGCTCGGATGACCACAAGAAAACCTTCGACGCCGCGCCGGATAAATTCGTTAGCGCGCCATCCGGATCCGCCAACCGAGAGTGAAGAGCGCGCTGAATAACAAAAAACCTTCAGGCGAACCGTGGACGCGCAGGATCATTTTTGTCGCTGGACCGGGGACCGAGATTCTCGACCTGGTTGGACCGCTCCAGGTCTTCGCTCGGGCTTCAGAATTACACTCCAAGCAAAATCCGGGTGCACCGCCGATCTATTCCGTTGAAGTCGTAACCACTACTTCGCGGAGGTCGCTGATTGCGAACTGCGGGATTTACCTCACAGCGCACAAGACTTTTCGAGAAGTGCGCGGTGAGATTGACACTTTGCTTGTCGCAGGTGGTGACGCCATTGAACAGGACCAAGTACATCCCGACGCCGTGCGCTGGCTGAGAAAAATCGCCGGACGCATTCGGCGCGTGGGTTCGGTCTGCACAGGCGCAATGCTCTTGGCGCGTACCGGTTTGCTGGACGGCCGCCGAGCGACTACTCATTGGAATTGGTGCCAGACTCTGATCGAGCGAGCGCCGCGCACCAGGGTCGAGCTAGACCCAATCTTTATCCAAGACGAAAATATCTACACCTCTGCCGGGGTCACCGCGGGAATGGATTTAGCCCTGGCCCTGGTCGAAGAGGACTGGGGATCGAAACTCGCCCTTCAGGTTGCGCGCAACCTTGTCCTCTACTTGCGCCGACCCGGCGGCCAATCGCAATTCAGTGCTGCGCTATCATTACAACTAACTGATCGAAAACCGCTGCGTGAACTGGAAACATGGGTTCTCGACAATCTGCACAAACCGCTCATGGTCTCAGTGCTCGCGAAAAAAATCGCGATGAGTCCGCGCAACTTCGCCCGAGTCTTCAACAAAGAAATGAAAACGACCCCGGCGAAGTTTGTCGAACGGCTACGAGTCGAAGCCGCGCGACGGCGACTGGAGGAAAGCCAAAACAGCATGGAAACGATCGCCGCGGAATGTGGCTTCGGCAGCGTCAACTCGATGCGCAACGTGTTTCAACGAACGCTAAAAATTGCGCCCGGACGGTACCGTCGCCATTTCCGTCACGCGAGAAAACCAATCCAAGAATCCCGGAAGGGCTGAAGCGGACAATGGCGACATCGCCAATTGGATGATTCCCGGAAAGATGGTCAAAGGTCCCGGTGGGGCGATGGATCTGGTCGCCGGGGTGAAGCGCGTAGTGGCGGTGATGGAGCACTGCGCCAAGGACGGCAGCTCGAAGATTTTGAAAAAATGCACGCTGCCCGTCACGGGCCTGGCGGTCGTCAACCTCATCATCACCGATCTGTGCGTGTTCGAGGTGAAAGAGGGTGGCGGGCTCGTCCTGACCGAGCTGCATCCCGGCGCCGCGGTTGAAGATATCCGCGCCAAGACCGGCGCGCCGTTCGAGGTTGCGTTGAAGAAGGATTAGACAGATTTACTGGGTTAACAGGATTGGTTTTTCTGAATCCGGTAAATCCTGTTAATCCTGTCTAGTTAACCCTCCTTTTTCACGAGGGCAGAGCAGCACCAGCAGTGACGCGATCGTCCAGCACGCGATCATGAAAGCAAATCCGACGCGGAACGAACCGGTGCGCTGGCTCAGGTTGCCGATGATCATGGGACCGACGAATCCGCCAATGCTGGCTGTGCAGTTGATGAACCCGATCGCTGCGGCCGCCGCCGAACTGGCCAGAAATGAAGAAGGAAGCGCCCAGAACGATGGCAGGTATGCAGTGGTGCCGAACCCTATCAGCGTGAATACCACGATGAGCAGTGCGTTCGAATGCGGAGCAAGGAACCACGCACCTAGCGCCAGCGCAGCGGTTAACTGCGGGATGGCAAAATGCCAGCGGCGCTCGCGTGTGCGATCGGAGTTCCAGCCCAGCAGCAGCATTCCGATAAGGCCCGCCACAAACGGAATCGCGCCGATCCAGCCAATGCGCTGAACATCGGTCCAGCCGCTGAGCCGCTGGAGCATGGTCGGCATCCAAAACCAAAAGGCGTAACCGCCAGAATAGCAGAAGAAAAGCCCCACCGTGAGCAGCACCACCGGCGGCTGCCGGAGCGCCTGCCAAATCGTAACGTGCTCGACCTGTGCTTTGGCGTGTCGCTCTTCGGCCAGGCGCGCAGCCAGCCAAGCGCGTTCGTCCGCCCGCAACCATCGCGCTTCGTTAGGCCGATCGGGCAACACGAAGAGCGTTGCGATTCCGAGGAGGATCGCGGGCGCGCCTTCCAGCAGAAAGAGCCATCGCCATCCAGGAATCCCGAGCCAGTGAACACCGAGGATCGCGCCGGCCAGAGGCCCGCCGAGAATATAGGCGATCGGAATGGCGGACATGAAACGCGCGATCGCCTTGGCGCGGTCCTGATAAATGAACCAGTGGGAAAGATAAACAATGACGCCGGGAAAGAACCCTGCCTCGGCTGCGCCCAGCAGGAAACGCGCGCCGTAAAGCTCGTGCGGAGTGCGCACAAAACCTGTGAGCGTAGTGAGTGCGCCCCACGTGATCAGGGTTAGCGCCAGTAAGCGCCTTGCGCTCCAGCGTTCCACCAGCAGTGCCCCGGGAATTTGCAGCCCGAGATAGCCGATAAAGAAAATTCCGCTCGCCGTTCCAAATATCTGGTCGGTTAGGCGAAGGTCGCCTTTCATCCCGAGCGTCGCATACGCGATGTTGGTGCGATCAAGATAGTTCGCGACGTAGAGGAGAAAAAGAAGCGGCAGAAGCCGCCCGGCAATTCGCGTGCGCGCACTCGCCCCTGCGTCTGTTTGCGGGGAAGCCATGGTTCCGCGCAGCATAAGGCCGTCGGTAACGCTGACAATTTCAATTCCACTCACCCGCGCGCGTCCTCCTCTGTAGCCGCCCCGCTCCGCCGGGGTGCCTGAAAATGCCATACAAACACGGCGACAGAGCGCCGTGGCTACAGGGGAAACGCCGCGGCGAAATCACCGCAAGAATCGGGTGTCTTGCGCTCATGCAGTGGAGGATTCTGTGGCATGAGCATCTCGTTTCGGATCGTTCCACTGCCGTTGCAGAATTTTTCTCCGCTCTTTGACTTGGATGACATCGAGCTCGCGAAACGCGGGGCGCGGCGCGTGACGGCCGATAAACATCCGGGATTTCCGTGTCGAGTCAGCCTGGTCGACGCCGCCCAGGGCGAGCGACTCATTCTACTGCCCTTCATCCATCATGATGTGGCTTCGCCTTATCGCGCCTCCGGCCCCATCTTTGTCCGCGAATCAGCCAAGGAAGCCCTTCTCGCACCCCGCGAGATTCCAGATATCGCGGCCACCCGATTGCTCTCCGTCCGCGCTTACGATGGCGCGGGCATGATGGTGGATTGCGAGGTAACGGATGGTTCGAAACTTCCCGCCCGCATCGAGTATTTCCTAACTAATCCGCAGGTCAGCGACCTGCATCTGCATAACGCCGGGGCCGGCTGCTATTCCTGCAAGGTGGAGCGGGTCTGACTGGCCAGAGAGAGTCGCGGCGTTAAGGCCCCTCCCACATTGAGGCAGCTTCTACCTTGTGGCGTTCTCGCGACCCTGGTTTGCCTTGAATGTGGGAGGGGCCTTAACGCCGCGACCTCTTATAAACCTCAAACCATGGGTCGAAAGTGCCCGACGATCTCCTGCAAGCGTCCGGTGATTTGGCCTAACGAGCACACCTCGACCGCTTCCAGCAACATCGGGAAACAATTCCCACCTCGCTCCACCACTTCGGCCAGCCGGTCGAGGGCGCGCCCGGATTTGCCCGCGTTCCTCTTCTTGAACCTGGTCAGCCGATCCACTTGCAGCTGCTGCCTTGATTTCGGGGTGCGGGCCAGTTCCATCTCCGGCATTTCTTCGGAGTCGTTCCGGTAACGATTCAAGCCCACGATCGGACGCGTTCCATCGTAAATCTGTTGTTCATAGCGATGCGCCGCTGTCTGGATCTGGCTGCGCTGGTACCGATTCTCGACCGCGGCAAGCACGCCGCCGAGGGCTTCGATTTGACGGAATTCTTCGAGGATCGCTTTTTCGACAGCCCGTTCCACCGCCTTCATTCCGGGCGAACCGCTCAGCATGTTCATGGTGTGCTTAAAGATGCCGGACTCTTCCAGCAGGATGGCCTGGCCGTGCGCGGCCAGCCGGATCCATTCTTCACTCGGCGTCGTGAAAGGTTCGTCGGCGCTGTTGGAGTGGCACGAATTGGTGCCATTCATGTAAGCCAGCATCAATTCCGCGGCCGTGCGCGTCAGGTTGTTCTTGAACTCCGCCGCCACCAGCGAGCGCCCGCTCGTCTGGGTGTGCAACTTGAACATCTGACCGCGGGGGCCGGCGCCGAAGACATCGCGCATTCCAATCGCCCAGATTTTTCGCGAGACGCGCGCGAGTGCGATGTATTCCACATCGAGCCCGCAATCGAGAAAGAAGGAGAGCCGCGGAGCGAACTGATCAACCTCCAGGCCGCGCGCCGCCAGTAATTCGGCATAGGCGAATCCGTTCGAGAGCGTGTAGGCGGCCTGCTGCACGGGCGTCGAGCCGGCTTCGCCAATGTGGTAGCCACTGATCGAGACCGGATACCACCGCGGCATCTTTCCGGTGGTCCATTCAATCATGTCGCAGAGAAAACGGAGCGACGCTTCCGTCGGGAAGATCGTTTCGTTCTGCGCCTGTACTTCCTTGAAAATATCGGCCTGGATCGTCCCCCGCAGCTTCGGCAGCACGTCCGGGCCGAACCGCCGTTTCGCGGCTGCGATGTACATGGCCATGATGATTGGAGCCGGCCCGCTAATCGTCATCGACGCGGAAAAATCGGGCGACCCGACATCAAAACCGTCATAAAGGCGGACCATGTCTTCGACCGTGTCCACCGCCACTCCGCCCTCGCCGATTTTTCCAAAAACGCCGTCCGCGTCGGAATCGATCCCGTAAAGAGTCGGACCATCGAACGCTGTGCTCAGGCGTTTCGAGCGCTGATGGGCGCTCAGGAAATGAAATCGTTTATTGGTGTCCTCCGCCAGCATCAGCCCGGAAAACAAGCGCGTCGGCTCTTCCTCAGGACGGGCTCCGCTCTGCTTGTGCCCGTTGGCGCCATTGCCGGATTTTTCCTGCACCAAAGGCTCCAGATACATCTCGCGATAAGCCCCATTCAAAAAAGGGAACTCGCCGGGCAAGCCGTCGCCAAAAAGGTAGCGCGCAATTTCCCCGGCTTCATCGATCTCCGGCAGGGCCAGACGCGGCAAGGGCAATCCGGTCGGAGCTTTGGCCACGGGAATCTCGGACTTTATCTTCGTCCAGCGCTCCGTCATTTCGCGCCCGAACTTTTCGTCCGTGCGCGCCCGCTTCACTTGTTCGAGCACGAACTTTCCGTGCTTTTCTGTTGCTTCCACCACTTGTCCAAGCTTGCTCATCGTTTCCTCGCTTTCGATTCTTCCACGGCGCGCGGTCGCCTGCTCGCCGGGCGATCACTCACCGCCGCCGCCTGTTTGCTGGAAATCAGTTCGTAAAGCTTATCCACGCCCGCATCCCGGTGCCGCTTCGCCACCGTCGCCACGATTTGCTGTTCCCGCTTGTTTTGGGTCAGCCGGTGCTCGATTTCGGACAAGGCCGCTTTGGCGCGGTCCAGGTCCGTCTTGTTCACCACCACGATGTCCGCCACATCCAGCATCACGATCTTCTGCAACTGCAACCGCGCGCCATAATCGGGGTTCATGACCAACACGGTCTGGTCGACCAATTTGCTGCGAAACGGCAATGCCTCCTGGCCAGTGCCGACAGTCTCGATAATAACGTAATCAAACCCGGAACGAGCCAGCAATTCCAGGCAGCGTTCCGTGGCGGGCGACAATCCGCCGGCCTGACCACGCGTCGCCATGCTGCGCATGAAAACGCGGTCGTCCTGCGAGTTAATCATGGTGGCCCGATCGCCCAGCAAAGCGCCTTCCCCGATCACGCTCGGGTCGTGCGATAAAATAGCGATGCGCGCCTCGGGCTCCCGTTGCAAAAACCGCAAGACCAACTCATCAATCAGGGTGGTCTTCCCCGCCCCACCGGGACCGGTAAACCCAATCACCTTGGTCAGGCGCTTCCTGTCTGACTTGGAGGTTGAGCGTGGAACGTCGGGCGCCGAGCGTTTGCTTCGCCCATTCGCAAAAGCGTCTTCGATTTCCGTCAGCTTGCGCGCCCGTGCCAGATCCGGCTTTGGCTGCACTCGGTGTTTCCGCCGCTTCCCATATTCCAGCCGCACGTAGTCCGCCATCTCCATTAGCGACGTGCCGGCAAAAAAGATCTGGTCCACCCCCTGGCGTTTCATGATGGCCGCATCCTGATGACTGATGGTGCCGCCGCCGCCGCCAAACACCGCAATGTCGCCCGCGCCGGCTTTGCGCAATTTTTTGACGACCTCGGCAAAGAACTCGATATGGCCTCCGTTGTAACTGGAGATGCCAATGGCCGCGACATCCTCCTGAATGGCGGCGCGCACGATGTCGCTCACGTAACGGTGAAAACCGAGATAGACCACCTCGATGCCGTGCCGGATGAACTCCAGGTTGATGGTGTTGATCGCGCTGTCGTGACCGTCACAAATCGGGACGGCCGTTAAAATACGAACTGGTGAAGCCATGATCTTTTGAGCGCCGGTCTCCGACCGTCGCATTTCCTGGCTATAAATCATGCGGGGTTCCGAGAACACCACGATCAGCCTGGGCCAAAATCTTACCGGCAATCGGTTGCCCGGCAATCCGTTTCCGGACTAAAGTCGGGTTATGAGCGATTTTCTGGATTTTAGCGGGAAGACCGTGCTGGTCACCGGCAGCTCGCGCGGGATAGGGGCCGAAATGATCAAGGCCTTTGCCGGGCGCGGCGCCCAATGCGTCGTCAATTACATCTCCGACTCGTCCGGCCAGAACAAACGGGACGCGGAAAGCGTGGCCGGCCAGCTCGACCACCCGCTCGTGGTGGACTGCGACGTCACCAATCCAGCCCAGGCCGAAGCCATCATGAAAAAAATTCAGGAGCGACATGGCGGGCTCGATATCCTGGTTAATAATTCCGGGATCATCCGCGATCGCACTATCAAGAAACTTTCCCTGGATGATTTCGAAGGCGTGGTGCGCGTTAATCTGGCGGGCACATTTAACGTCACGCAAAAGGCGGCGGCGGTTTTGCGGGCGAATGGTCGGATCATCAATCTCTCCTCGGTCAGCGGACAGATGGGCCTCTTCGGACAGGCCAACTATTCCTCCAGCAAAGCGGCCATCATCGCGCTGACCAAGGTCTCGGCGCGAGAGTTCGCCCGCCAGAATATCACGGTCAACGCCATCGCCCCGGGCTTTATCGACGTGGGGATGAGCAAAGGGATGCCCGACGAGGTCACTGCGAATTTCATCAAACAAATCCCGTTGAACCGTCTGGGTGATGTCAGCGAAATCGTGAACGCAGCTCTTTTTCTTGCCTCGCCCATGGCTTCATATATCACCGGTCATGTCTTAAACGTAAACGGCGGGTTCTATATGGGTTGACCAGGAAGGGTTGCGGGTTATCCAGATGTTTTGGGCACTGCCGAAAAGGATCTTGCTTCTTAATTTGAAGCGGCTTTTCATTTTTGGACTCGTTCTTCTTTGGGCCTCATGCCGCTTGGAAGCCGCCCGGCAGCAAGTTTCGGAAGATCGCGACCTCAAGGAACTCGACCTCAAACAGTGGGATTGCCTGAATCGCCCGGAGGGCACGGCCAAAACGCCAGACGGGGTTGAGCGGAACCGCCTGAAGAATCGTTCCGCGCCGGAAGGCGCCTTTCCCGCCGCCGAACAAACCGATTCGGTCGGTTTTCTACGCCGGATCTCCGCATTCGAAGCACAGACCCGCGGTCGCCGCCGCAAAGAGTTAAATCCTTCTCAGAAACAGAAACTCGATCCTTTGGAGAAACAGCTGGTTACCCTGACGGGCTATCTTGGTCTCGCCTATGCCGGGCCCCCTGAGTCCACTAACTGCGGGAGTGGAGATTTTCACGATTGGCACCTCGAAGTTTTCGAGAAGCCCATCGAGCACCCCCCACAGCCGGGCGATGCGACACCCATCATCTGCGAAATTGCGCCGCGCACGCAGAACGCCATCTTCCGCGGTGGCATTCGGATCCAGGAGCTGACCGCCTTTTTTCGGCGCGCGGATTTGAGTTATGAAGCGACCGGGCACAAGGCGCAGAAAATCCGGGTGACCGGTTATTTGTTGTGGGACGATGAACACAATGGTTCGGCCGATGTGGGCACCGCCATTCGGACGGTCGGCGCGAACAAATATCACAACCCCTGGCGCTCGATCGCCTGGGAAATCCACCCCGTTCTCAAAATCGAGCGCGCGGACGGCGCTGCCCCCGCGGCGTCCAGCCATGGGCCGGCGGATCAGCCAAGCTCCCCCTCTGCGCCAGCCGCGACGACGGAGCCGGCAGGAAGCGTCGCTCCGGCCCCGACCGTGCTGGAATCACCACCGCCTCCCGCGACGCCGACCCCGCCACAGCTTCTGACCGTAATGCAGCCGGTTCGGCTGAAAATTCCCTATGGCGAAACGACTCTTCCGCGCGGGACGCAACTGCGCGTCATCTCACGCGACACGGCCAACGTCACCGTGGATTATATGGGAAAACCGTACACGATCCCACTCACTTCCACGGATCTGCGTTAGGCCGGACGGCGGGTCAGTCTGCCTTCTCTTCCGCTTCCTCGCCTTCTTCGACGATATCACCGGAAGTGAAGAGCACGCCCTGCGCGATCTCGCGCCAGACTGGCTTCTTCCGCAGCAGCCATTCCAAATCCATGGAGAAATGTTTAAACTCTTCTTTCTGCGCGTTCTGCATGATGGCCCGCGCGCTCTTGTCTTTCTCCAGGGCAATGCGCTGCTCGTACCAGTTGATCGCTTCCGCTTCTTCGCCTAACGAAACAATCATTCGCGCGAAGCTGCGCGTCTCCTTCGGCAACTCGGCGGCCGGCTCGTGATATTGTTCGAATCCCATATGTGTCATAGCATGCCGATCGTGGAGTGATGAGTAAACGAAACCGCGATGATAGCAGGTAGGGACGTCTCCCCTGACGGGCCGTAGCCTCGACGAAGGCTGCGAGACGTCCGGTTTGCTCTGAATGGCGCACCGGAGGGACGCCCCGGAGGTGCGTCCCTCCCTGTCTTCGTTGAGCGTTGAGCGTTGAGCGTTGAGCGTTGAGCGTTGAGCGTTGAGCGTTGAGCGTTGAGCGTTGAGCGTTGAGCGTTGAACGTTGAACGTTTGCTCCCCTCTCCCCCATGCGCTACTCCCTCCTCGACCTGGCTCCCGTCACGGAAGGCGCTGACCCAGCACACGCCTTCCGCAATACTCTCGATCTCGCCCAACACGCGGAAAAATGGGGCTACCATCGCTACTGGCTGGCCGAACATCACAACATGCCTGGCATTGCCAGCGCCGCCACTTCCGTCGTGATCGGTTACGTTGCCGGCGGCACTCACCGCATTCGCGTTGGTGCCGGTGGCATCATGCTTCCCAACCACGCGCCTCTGGTCATTGCCGAGCAATTTGGAACGCTCGAGTCCCTCTACCCCGGTCGCATCGACCTGGCCCTGGGCCGGGCCCCAGGAAGTGATCAAGCCACGGCGCGCGCGTTGCGCCGTTCCCTCGGCAGCAGCGGCGACACTTTCCCGGAGGATTTGGTGGAGCTGATGTCCTACTTCCGTCCGGCGCAACCTGGCCAACGTGTGCAAGCGGTGCCGGGCGCGGGCTTGGGCGTGCCTTTGTATTTGCTCGGCTCGAGCGATTTCAGCGCGCGGCTCGCCGCCGAGCTCGGCCTCCCCTTTGCCTTCGCCTCGCATTTTGCTCCGGATTATTTGCAGGCCGCGTTGCAGATTTACCGGCGCGAATTCAAACCGTCACTGGAACTGGCAGAACCCTACGCCATGATCGGTGTAGGAATTTACGCGGCCGATACCGATGACGAGGCGAGCCGTCTCTTTACCTCCGCGCAACAGCAAATCCTCAGTCTGATCCGGGGACGCCCCGGCAAACTGCCACCGCCTGTGGAAAGCATGGACAATCTTTGGAACGCGGGCGAACGCGCGGCCATCGGGCATCGCGCTCAATACACCGCCGTCGGATCGGCCAGCACGGTGCGCGATCGTTTAGAGCGGATGCTGGCCGAAACAGGGGCCAATGAAGTGATCGTGGTCGGTCAGATTCACGATCACGAGGCTCGTCTGCACTCTTTTGAACTGGCGGCGCAGATCCTCGACCAGGCAGGGGCGAGGGCTCTCCATCGCCCATAGGACGGACACGAGGGCGCGCGTTCCTCCCAGCCTAACTATTCCGCTCGCAACGCCACGATCGGGTTCAGGCGGGTGGCCCGGCGCGCCGGTCCTTCCGGACAGGGTAACGCACTCATCCATGGGATAGACGCCGCTCTCCTGCCTTTTTGTCTAAGCGCCGCTGTTTTTCGGCCGCGCCGGACCCCGCGCCGAGGCGGATCAGGTCTTCAATATATTCCTCTTTCTCTGACGGCCTTTCTCCCTTTCTTTCCTTATGCCGAAGCCTCTAGTCATCGCCTCCGCCAATGGGAACGTTTATAAAAATGGAGGGAATATGACGTGCGTGGAGACCGCGTTTCACCTCATCACGCAGGGCCGTGACGTTCTCGAGGCGCTCATCGCCGGAGTCAACATCGTCGAATTGGATCCGGGCGAGACGAGTGTGGGCTGGGGCTCCCTGCCCAACGTGGATGGCGTTTTGCAACTCGATGCCGCCTGTATGCACGGGCCCACCAGGCGAGCCGGCGCCGTCGCCGCTCTCGAAGGCGTGCGCACCCCTTCGTTAGTCGCGAAAGCCGTCATGGAAAAAACCGATCATCACCTCATGGCCGGCGCCGGTGCGCAGGAATTCGCCCGCGCCTGCGGGTTCGAAATTGAGCCGGACCTGAACAGCGACGAATCGCGCAAGCTTTGGATGGAATGGAAACGACGTATGGGGCCGGCCCTCGGGCTCGCGCCGGAAGAACGGGCGCCCACGGCCCAGCGCGTCATGCTCGAGATGATCGCGGAGGGATTAGTCGACCCGTTTCATATCCATGGCACCATCAACTGCAACGGCCTCAACGCCAGAGGCGACATCTGCGGGGTCACCACCACGAGCGGAACAGCCTGGAAACTTCCCGGGCGCGTGGGCGATTCCCCGATCTTCGGCGCCGGCCTTTATGTCGACGGCCAAATGGGGGCGGCCGGATCGACTGGACGCGGCGAGGCCAACGTCTTTGCCCTCAGCTCATTCCTGATCGTCGAAGGCATGCGACAGGGACTGCATCCAAGGGACGCCGGCCTGGCCGCGTTGCGCCGGATCAAGGCGAACACGGTGGAGCAACGTCACCTGAACAGCCGGGGCGAGCCGAATTTCAACGTGAACTTCTATATTTTGAACGCCCGAGGCGAACACGCTGGGGTGGCCATGTATCCGAACAGCCACTACGCCCTTTGCAACGACGACGGGCCCGCTACCCTGGTGTCCGACGCGTTACTCGACACGAAGCCGAGCGACTAAGATTGGGTGACCGGGTATCGACAAGCTGATTCCGGTCTTCTTCGCACCTCATTCCCTGCCACCGGAGAACCCGATGACAGGAGAATGAATTGCGAAGACTTTTACTGGTAGGGAGACCAGAAGCTCGTGTCGGCTACATCCGACAAGGCGGTCTTGGTGGTGGTCGGAACGCGCGGGAGCGAGTCCACGGTTTGCGTCCCATACGGTTGACTGAAGAGATCGGCGCCCGTGTTAAAAAGGATGGAGCCTTTCTTCAGGTAGTTGGTCCAGTCCACG
>JBBRDU010000008.1:0-68378 GCA_038203615.1 Chthoniobacterales bacterium | reverse complement strand
GATTGTGCCGGTCTTATCCGAGCAAAGCACGTCCATGCTGCCGAAGTTCTCGATCGCCGCGAGCCGCTTTGTGATCACTTTCTTTTCGGCCATGCGACGAGCGCCCCGCGAAAGGTTGACGCTGATAATCGCCGGCAAAAGCTGCGGCGTTAGTCCGACGGCGAGAGCGAGCGCAAACAAGAACGAGTCGAGGACCGGCTTGTGGAAGTAAACGTTGCAAGCAAAAATCCCCAGTACGAGGACCAACGTCACTTCGGCCAGTAAATAGCCGAAACGCCGGATGCCATGCTCGAATTCAGTTTCCGGCGGACGCAGCTTTAGACTTTCAAAAACCTTGCCGAACTCAGTCTCACGGCCCGTGTGCACCACCAGCGCCTTGCCGTTTCCGCTGACGACGTGCGTCCCCATGAAAACGGCGTTGGTGCACTGTGCCAGGGCCGCGTTCGGCGCGAGCACTCCGGGTGATTTTTCGACCGGAAACGTTTCACCGGTCAACGTCGCCTCGTTGACGAACAGGTCGCGTGCTTCGAGCAATCGACAGTCGCCAGGAACGATTCCGCCGGCTGATAAAAGAACGAGATCGCCCGGGACTATTTCCGCCAACGGCACCAGAGATTCCGCGCCGTCGCGTAACGCGCGCGTTTTCGTTTCCACCACCGCGCGCAGCTTCGCCACCGCTCCGGCGGCGCCATATTCTTGCCAGAAGCCAAGGAGACCGCTCGCCAGAACGATCGCCAGAATGATCACGGCGTCGCTCGCGTCCTGAAGAAATGCGGCCAGGATGGCCGCACCGATCAGGATAATGATGATCGGGCTTTTAAACTGTCCCAGCAGCAGAGTAAAAACCGCGGTACCACTCGTTGCTCTTAGTTCGTTCGCGCCGAATCGAGCGAGCCGCTCATGCGCTTCCTCGTTCTTGAGACCAGCGATCGACGAGCCAAGGCTTTGCAACATTGCTTCGGTGGAAGCGGCCATTATTTCGTCCCTTGTGCGGCCCTCGGCGCGTTTCGCGTTCATGAAGGGTAACCTCTCACGCTAGTGATGCGTCAGACAGCGATAGGCTGATCCAAAACGGCGGTCTGCAATTCGGGCATCGTTGCGATCCTCCCATCTGAAACCTCAAAGTTCTGAGGCATATGGCCGTCTTCGCGGAGCACGAAGAGCTGGGGCGTGCCTGCTTTCTCGGGACGATCTCGTCCTAAGCTAGGACTTGACGTACGTGCCAAATCTTACGGAGCCTTTCGGCAGGAACGCGAAACTCCAGCCTTCTAGCGGCGCGATAGTCGTGATGTGCATGAACTGTTCGGTCACCGTGAGCTCGTCGGGGCACAGAATCCGCAGGTCGTCACGATTCACCGTCGCCCCCCACCGGATTCAACCTCTGACCGAATCTTCGCGACTTGCGCTGCAATCGCCTGATGATCGTACACGTTTCGATTCTGAGCTAACGGAGGCGACCTGACGAGCGAGTAATCGCCCCTAATGGGTTGCGACTGCGCAATGTGACGCCGTAATCAGCTCACAGATGATTCCGGTTGTTCCAACCTCGGAGCAGTTCTTTGCCTCTGGACCACGAGAGTTGTCGCTCGTCGTGTATGCTCGAGCGCAATGGAAAGGTCGCGATTCGCGACGATCAACTCAGCCTCTTTGACTTTGGAAATTCGAATGGCCGAAGGAATCTACCTGAGGCAGTCCGGACTAATGGCCGAGCGCCATTGGCGGGAACAAGCCGCGCGTCGACACTGTCGCGGCATAGGCTTCCAGCCCATGTCTCATCGGCAGGATGCCGATGCCACTTCGCTCAGCGCGGCCGTTACGGGCGCGACCGGGACGTGACCGAAAGCGGCTCGGCCGTTTCCAGATTCTTCACGACCGTGCTGAGATAGACCGACTCGGGATACAAAGCTTTGTATTTGGTGATCTCGGCCCGGTTCAACACGTTGAAGCCGTAACGCTCGAACATTTTTTCGCCGCGGCGGCTCTCGAAGGTAACGATCTGCCCGTAAACGCGCTTTTCGCCGCAGCGGTAGAGGTAACTCAGATAGGCGCTCATGATGGCACGGGTGGTGGACATCTTGCGCGCTTCCGGCAGCAGGTTGATGTGAAAATGCGGGACCCGGCGCGGCCGGGCCGGCACTTCGCGCCAGCCATGCATGACGGTCCAGCGAATGAACCGGCGGGACCGTTCGTTATAGCGCGGATAACGGCCGAGGACCTTGAGGAAGAGCGAGACGTTCTGCCAAAAGGCGTAGAGCTGGTTGCGCAGCGGCTTGCGCGAACCGAGCAGGTAGCCACAGAGATCCCCGTCTTTTCCTTCTACCACGAACGAAGATTCCGGCTCCCAGTCCGTGTAATAAGTCGTCAGAAAATCGGCGAACAATTCGCGGTCGCCGTAGACGGGATCGATCGGTTCGCCCAGAAAACCGGTCTCGCAACAGAGTCTCCGCACCTCGGCGCGGTCCGAAGGCCGATAACTGCGAATCGTAAATGGCTGTCCGTTCTCCATCAGGTTGTTCCATAGTTTGCCCATACCTCGCGATAAATGCAAAACAGTTGCTCAAAAACGCGGGTCCAACTGTAGCGGCGTGAGGTTAAATCCGACAACTCCGCCCGGGACAACGTGAGGGTCTCGAGGGTAAAACGCTCAATCGCCCCGGCCAGCGCATCGGCCGAATTCTCCCGCGCCCAAGCCTCTTGGCCGTGTAAAATGACGCGATCCATGGCACTGCCGCGAATCCCGATTAGCGGTGTACCACAGGCCTGGCTCTCCACCGCGACCAGGCCGAATGTTTCGTGGACCCCGGGGTGAACGAAAAGATCAGCCGCTCGATAATAGCGGGCCAGCTCCAGAGAGTCGGTGCAATATGGGATCCACGAAACGCTGGCTCCCCGCCTCTGTAACGCGAGTAGGCCGCCGCGTTGCGCTCCATCGCCCACCACGAGCAGGTGAAACTCGCGCGGTCGCCGCTGTTCCAGGAGATCAAAAGCGTCGAACAAGGTCTGGGTGTTTTTGTCTGCCGACAATCGCCCCACATAAAGAAGCAGGCGCTGCTCGTGCCCAACCCTGGTGGCGGCGCGCGTGGCCGGCCGGTCGTCCGCGTCCGCCTTGAAGACGTCGGTGTTCACGCCAAGCCGGACGAGGCGCACATTGGCCACGCCCCAGTCGGTCAGCACTTCGGCCAGGGGTTCGGATGGAACCAAAGTCGCCGCAAACCGATTGTAGAGCTTCCGGACATAGCGCTGCGCGAAATGCATGACCCCGCCGGTCGCGCGGCGACCGAGATAGCGGGCGGCGCTGCGCAGGTACGCTTCCGGAAAGTGCGAGTGATAAAATCCGACTACCGGAACGCGCAGAGCGGCCCCGGACGCAATCGATTTCCACGCGATCTGGTAGGGATCGCTCGATTCGATGATGTCGGGCCTTTCCCGCTCCAGGATTTCTCCCACGGCGCGCAGATTGAGCAAGGCGCGATAGCGCGAACGACGCGACAATAGAGGCGAGTGGATGGAATAGACGCGCGATCTTCCGTCCGTGATCTGTTCCGTCCTGGCCCCGGGAACAATCAGCACGTGCTCGTCCTCGGGCGAATGCTGCTCGATGAAGGCGATCTTCTCGTGCACGTAACGCTTCACCCCGCCGCTGAGCGGCGAATAAAACTGCGTGAGATCGCAAATCTTCAACGAATTGTCGACAGCCGATCCACCAGTTTCATGACGCGTAGAGCAAAACGTTTCGTTCTCGCCTTTAAGTCGACGGCACTAACGGCCCTCTTTGACTCGGCAATCGGCACTTGGCCATCAGCTATGGAGTCCGCTCAGGTAGCGTTCCGCCTCGAGGGCCGCGGCGCAACCGGCGCCGGCCGCCGTGACGGCCTGTTTGTAGACGCGATCAGAAACATCCCCCGCGATAAAGACACCCGGATGCTTGCTCTCGACCATGTGCTGAGCCAGCAGGTAACCCTCCGGATCTGTCTCCAACTTACCTTTGAATGCCTTCGTGTTCGGGTCGTGTCCGATCGCGACAAAGACGCACGCCACCGGGAGCTCGCGTTCTGCGTTCGTGTTCACGTCGCGCAGAGCCACTGCGCGCATCTCCCCTTTTTCATCGGCAATATATCTCGTGATCACGGTGTTCCAGATTGGCTCGATCTTGGGATTGGCCAGGACCCGATCCGCCATGATCTTCGATGCACGCAATTGGTCGCGCCGATGAATGAGATAAACTTTCGAGGCAAACCGGGTCAGAAAAATCGATTCCTCCGCGGCGGAATCGCCTCCGCCCACCACGCAGACCGGCACGTTCTTGTAAAAAGCGCCGTCACAGGTGGCGCAAGACGTGAGCCCGTGCCCGATCAACTTTTGCTCGTCATCGATATTTAGCCAACGCGCCGAAGCGCCGCTCGCGATGATGAGAGCCTGCGTTTCCAGCCATTCATCGTCCGCCTTGATCCGAATGATTTTATCGCTCAGGTCGAAGTCTTCGACTCCAGCGTAGGAAAAACGAGCGCCGAACTTCTCCGCTTGCTGATGCATGTTCATGACCAATTGCGGACCATCGATGCCATCGGGGAAACCGGGGTAATTCTCGACGAGCGTGGTGGTGGAGAGCTGGCCACCGGGCTGAGGCCCCTCCAGCACAAGCGGGCTCAAGTTTCCCCGCGCCGCGTAAATGGCCGCCGTCAGACCGGCGCAGCCGCTTCCCACTACAATCACCTTCTCCATGGGTAAACTTAGCATGCGCGGCAAGGGCGCCAAACTCGACGCCAGGGTTGCCGCAGGGCGAGCGGTCGGTAGCCTGCGCAATGCCCGAGCTGGCCGAGGTGGAATGGTATCGGAAAGAATGGGACCCCGGCTTGGGCGACAAGGTAGCGGGCGTGGAGTTGCATGGGCGCAAGCGCGTCTTCCGGGAGACCGATACGAAGCAGCTCCGGCGATATCTGCACGGCCAGACATTTGTGCAGTCCCTGGCCCGCGGTAAACGGATGCTCTTCCGCTTTTCGGGGGACAGCTGGCTCGGGATTCACCTTGGCATGACCGGCAGTCTGCGGACGGAGCCGGCCCGGTTCGCTCCGACCAAGCATGATCACCTCGTCCTGCGGCAGTCGGCCCGGGCCCTCGTATTCCGCGATGCCCGGCAGTTCGGGCGCGTTCGTTTTCATCATGGAACGGACGAGCCGGAATGGTGGCGGAGCGTCGTGCCCGAGATCAGTTCGGCCCGCTTCAATTCCGTTTTCATCGAAAACTTCCTCGAGCGACACCAGAAGGCCCCGATCAAAGCCGTCTTACTTTTACAGGATGGTTTCTCGGGAATCGGCAATTGGATGGCTGACGAGATTTTATGGAGGGCCGGGATTCGGCCGTCCTGGGCGGCGGGAAAATTAACGGCGAGGGCGACCGCGTCACTCCTGCGTGAGACAAAATTTGTGGCCAAACAATCGCTGGCCACTTTGGGTCGCGATTATTCCGATCCGCCGCGCACCTGGCTCATTCACGAGCGTTGGAGTAAGGGCGGGGTGTGTCCGCGGCACCGGACTCCGCTGCGGCGCGCCACCATTGGCGGACGCACGACAGCGTGGTGTCCGAAGTGCCAGCATTAATCGTTAGGCGGATAAGTCGGCTCGACGGAGGCTCGCCCTACCGGGCAGGACGCGGACGCCGCAGCCCGGCATCCCTACCAGTCTATGCCGTCACGTAGACGGTGATTTTATGAAAACCGGTAGCACCGGAGTATGGACTGCGATCTTCTTCCAGCCGCTGCACTTCGCCTTCGCCATCGGTGGCACGCACGACTATCGTGTATTCACCAGGGCCGTCCGGCATCCAGCTTTCGTGCGCACTCCAGAGTGACCAGGCCAGGTCTCCGCCAGCGTAATAGATATCAGCCTCATCCCAGCTCTCCCCGTCATCAAAACTAATTTCAACGCGCGAAATTCCGCGATCACCGCCGTAGGCAACGCCTTTCACCTCGATCGAGCCCTTCAATTTGCTCAAGGCAAAAGTGGCATCAGCGTCCGGCCAATCGATGCGGGAACGCGTCGGGGTAATGAAATCAGGCCCCCATCCCTGTGCCTCATAAAATCCTTTGCTATCGCCGGGAGTGAGTTCAATCCGAGTTAGCCATTTCACGTGTTTTTCGCCAAAATACCCGGGCACAATCACCCGGACCGGATAACCATGGCGATCCGGCAAACTGGCGCCGTTCATTTCGTAGGCGACCAGGGTGGTGACTTCCATCGCCTTCTCGAGTGGGATGGTGTCCGTGTAGTTATCCACTCCATGCAGACGCACTTTCATGGCCTGAGCGAGAGGCCCTGCCTGGTCGAGGAGATCGCGCAGGGGAATTCCTTTCCAGACGGCATTACTCATGAGCCCGGCATCGAGGCCGTTACTAATGCACATCAGGGTCGTCTCCTGTTCCACGGCCGCCATGACCTTCAAATCTGCAAAGCGATAGGTGCGCGGATTTTGGACGAGCCCGTCAATCTCGAGATGCCAGAGCGAAACATTGACCTTTGGATCCACCACATTCTTGGTCACACAATAGAAGAGGTCGTTCGGCGTGATCGGCTGCACGCCCCGGCCCTTGTACTGGGTGCCGTCGTAACTGAACGTGGCCAGGCCATACAGGCGCCGGATGAGAGCGACGCCGCCTCCAGCCAGAATGAGACCGAGCCCGCCTAGGATCAAGGCGCGCCGGCCGATCGTCGGCGTGAATTCCTCCGCGCCTCCCGGACCGCGGGAGCGCGTCAACATTTCGAAACAGCCAACCAGGGTTCGTTCGAAAACGACCAGGCTCAGGACAAAACCGACCAGGGTGACAAGGCGCGCGGCGTTGATGGGCAAACCGCGGTAGCTGGTGCCGAGGACCGGCCATAACGCGATGGCTAGAGCAATGAGCGGGAGCAGCACGAAAATTCCCAGCGTGGCCAGGGTAGCCCGTGACGCCTTGCGACCGCGCATGAGCAGGGCAAAGATCCCACCGCCCAACGCGCCGACCACGAGTTGCCCCGCCATGGTCGAAGCGACCCCGAGCTGTTTCAGGTGATTATATCCGCCGACCTTTCCCATGAGGGAGAGGAACGGGCCCGGCGGGATAAAGACGGACATTCGGTCGCCAAGGATGGCCAGCGGTGTGGCCACCCCGAGACAGGCCAGCAGCAACATCATCACCGTCATGGCGATGGCGGCTACCAGGCCCGCGGCCAATCCAACGAACAGCGTCTTGGTCTTGCTCATCGGGGGCGGAGTTTACAAAATGCCACCCGGCCAAGCGAAACAAATTGCACGAGTAAATTCGTCTTCTGCCCCACCTCTGAGAAATTACCCCTCGAAGGCGATCCGCACGAGGGTCGCAATGATCCGGGTTCCCGCCACAAAAGTGCCACGCAACGTGCCCGATACCTTGGATTCACCGCCCGTTCGGCAACGATGGTTCACCGGGATTTCCAAGACGCGCAATTTCGCCCGGCCCACGCGCATCTGCATTTCCAGGTTCCATCCATAGGTTTCCTCGCGCATCCCCAACTGTCGCAAGGTCGCGGGCCGGATGGCGCGAAACGGCGACATGTCGGTAAACCGGACGCCGTAGAGAAGCCGCAGGATAAAGCCGGCCATGTAACCAGAAACGATCTGTTGGAAATTCATGCTGCCGGGTTCGCGCTGCCCGCGGGTCCGTGAGCCAATCACGAAATCGTGCGTATCCGCGATGATCGGTTGGACCAATTGACTCATAAACTCCGGACAATCGCTGCCGTCGCCGTCCAGGAACACGATGATCTCGCATTCATCCGAGATGGCATTCACGCCCGCTCGACAAGCGCGACCATAGCCGCGTCGGGGTTCCGCTACCACCCGGGCCCCTGCGACGCGCGCCTGCTCCGCTGTGGCATCGGTGCTTCCGTTATCGACCACGATGACTTCCCTCGGAACGCCCGTGGCGAGAATGGCGCGAACCACGGCGCCGATGGGTTCCTCTTCGTTGAGAGCGGGAATGACGACAGAAACAAAAGCCATGGCGCCGGCGCGACGAGCAGTCGCCTCTACCTTTTCGCGTTCACTTGATGAACGATCCCTTTGTTTTTGAGAATCGCCGCCGCCTCGCTGAAATAATCGCGCACGTCCGTTTGCCGGCGGATCCAATCGAGATAGCGGCCGATGCCACTGGCCAGATCGACCTTTGGCTCATAGCCCGCCGCGCGAATCCTGGTGGTGTCGCTGGTGAGATGGCGCATCTCGCCCGGCCTGAATTCACCTTTCGCCTCCGGCGCGATATGAATACCGAGAGCCTCCGAGATTTGCTCGGCGATCTCCCGGATGGGCACGCCGCGCCCGCTCCCGACATTGACCGGCAATCCATTAAGCGCGTCCGACTCGGCCGCGAGGAGATTGGCCCGCGCGATATCTTCAACAAAAGAAAAGTCGCGGGTTTGCTCGCCGTCCTCGTACAGGACGGGTGGAAGCTGATTGAGCAAGCGTGTGCAGAAAATGGCGATAACCCCGGTGTATGGATTGAAGATGGATTGGCGCGGGCCGTAGGTGCACGAATAACGGAGGGCTACCGTCGGGATCCCAACCTGTTGCCCCCACAGCAGCACCAGTTTCTCCTGGTCCACTTTGGTTAGGCCGTAAACGGTTTCTCCCCCGACCGGCGCATTTTCGGGAGTTGGCGCGGTCGTGGTAATCGCGTCGCAGACCGGACAGTGGACCGACCAGTCACCCGCCTGAAGTTGCAATAATCCGCGTACTTTCGGGAAAACCAGTCCGTGCTCGGGACAAATCCCGGCGCCTTCGCTGTAAACCGCCTGCGAACTCGCTACCACTATTTTGCGGATCGGAAGATTCTGTTCACGGATCACTTCCAGCATTAGGGCGGTGCCGAAAGAGTTGACGTGAACATACTTGGCAATATCCGGCATGTAACCGCCGTAGGCTGCCTGGTGAAAAATGACGTCCATGTCCTGCATCGCGTTCGCCATCGTCTGGCGGTCGCGCAAATCGCCCTCGCAAAACTCTGCCTTCTCCGAAATCCAGGCCGGCTTGCCGCGACGATGCGTCTGCGGTTCCAGGTTATCGAGAATGCGCACAGTCCAACCCTCCGCCACGAGCAGATCAGCCACGTGCGACCCGATTAGTCCAGCCCCACCCGTGACCAGCGCGCGTTTACCATTTTTTGCCATGCGTCCCCCAGGATAAATTGTAGATGGGCTTGTGCCAAGGACCTGACCTGTAAATAAGGCGGTTGTCACAACCGCTTCTACACTTCTGGCCAAATCCTGTGCCGCCCCTCGCGTTCGACGATCCCAGCCAGGAACTCTCGTGTGAATGGTGCTACGTCGAGCGGGAGCGCCCTACCCAGGAGCTCCTGACAAAGCCTCTTCAATGTGGCCCGATCGTCCACATCAAATCCCGTGGGCAACAGATGAACTTCCAGACCCAGTTCACCGGCCCGTTGCACGGTCTGCTCAAATACGCGTTCCGTGCTCCAATCAATCTCCGCAAAGGCGCGCCGGTGCAGCCGCTTCATTCCAATGAGGTAATAGCCGCCATCATCCGAGGGCCCCAGCACAATGCGGTCACCAGGGCGGGCCAACTCATGGGCGGCCTCGGCGAAACTCGACGCCGGCACAGTTGGGCTATCGGAATTGATCAGACAAACTGCCGCGAAGCCAACTTTGAGCAAATCTTCCGTGGCGAAGACAAGCCGATCTCCAAAATCATGGCCGCGTTGCGGAATCAGAAAGAAATCTGCCGGCAGCAGATCGGCATAGGCCGCCTCCTCGCCCACAGGCGTGTGAACTCCCACGCCACGCCCGGGCGATTGAATAACGGCCTTCGAGATCGATTGTGCCAGATCGCGCAGAAAACATTTGTTCAACTCGGCCGACTCCTCCGGCGCAAGCGGCGGGGTCAGGCGGGTCTTGACCCGGCCAGGTTGCGGAACTTTCGTCATGATGCCGAGCGCGCAGAGATGCGGCGGAATCATGCCAGAGATGGCAGGATCGAGGATGATGTGCCGCGTCATGTTTTCGGAAGTTGTTGGTAAGGCTGATAGAATATTTTATTTTTGGAAACAAAGATTCTTAATCTTCTACGCGCGAATAAGTCACTCCCCCGCGGTCAGGCGCCATGCGTAGAGGTGCGCAATTTCGCTGTGAATAAAGAGGACGGCTAAGTTGAACAAGAAGAGGAAGGGAAGAAGCACCCCTGTTTATTCAGAGTTGTTGGAAGTTGTTGGCTTGTTGCTGCGCGATCCGTTAACACCAAAACATGAAAGCATTTTTGGCAACGATTTCGATCATCGGTTTGCTTAAGGTCACGGCCCCTTGCGCAAGCGACGAGCAAACACTTTGGCCCGTCCAACAAATGCTGGCCGCCCACAAGTTTGTCGATCTGACCCATGCCTTTGCCCCGGGCATTCCGCGGTGGCCCGGATTCCCGGAGGAAACGCGCAAGACCCTCTATTGGTATGACAAGCGGCCCGGCATGATGGGCTCCGGGTTTTTCGCGGAGGTTTTCACGCACGTGGGGCAGTGGGGCACGCACGTGGATCCACCGGCGCATTTCAGCAAAGGCCTGCGCACGGTTGATCAGATTGACGTGAAAGAGATGGTTCTGCCGTTCGTGGTCGTGGATGTGCACGATGAGGTGGCCCGGAACCCTGATTACACTTTGACGGTGGAGCGTCTGCAGAAATGGGAGAAGGACCATGGCCAGATCCCAGCCGGAGCATTTGTGGCCATGCGGACGGACTGGTCGAAACGCTGGCCCAATGCGGAGAAGATGGAGAACAAAGACGGCAAAGGCGTGGCGCACTATCCGGGCTGGAGCATGCCGGCTTTGAGATTTCTCTATGAGGAGCGCAAGATCACCGCTTCCGGTCATGAGACTACCGACACCGATCCGGGCTTGGCCACGACCAAGGAAGATTACTCTCTGGAAACATACATTCTGAGCACAAATCATTATCAGATAGAACTTTTGACCAATCTGGATCAGGTCCCCGAGTGCGGTGCGATCGTCATCGCCAGCTTTCCCAAGCCCAAGGAGGGTTCCGGCTTCCCCGCCCGGGTCTTCGCTATTTTGCCTTAAGTGGGCGCAATGGCTCTGTTCAACGTAGGCTCGGGCGTGGACGTGCCGAATCATTGGAAACCTGGCGAGGGTTACGAAGTCGGTTCCCGCGCGGCAATAATCGGACAGCTTGGGATCTTTTCACGGAAGGCGATCCGGGAAGAAAGCTCAGATACAAATCCAAGACCGGCGACATTTATGAAATGCTGGAATTATTGATCCGGAAGGAACTGTCTTTTTCAAGGGAACAACCGAAGGATAAAGACCCGGATGCACCTGTTCGAGCAATCCCAGGATAGAACCGTGTGCGGCGACGGAGCCATGGGGCGCCCCGCATTGGTCGAAAAAGTGCTTGGTCAGTTGACCTAAAGTCGCGGCTGGAACGAAGATAGGGGTTGAATCATGCACATCACGGACATCATGCGGGGGGATTCTCCCACGTTTTCGTTCGAGTTTTTTCCCCCGAAAACGCCGGAGGCGGCGGAGATTCTCTATCAAACGATTCGCGACCTTGAATCGTACACGCCGCACTTCATCAGCGTTACGTACGGTGCCGGTGGCTCAACGCGCGAGTTAACCCACGACCTGGTCGAGCGCATTCAGCAGACAACCAAACTCGATCCGATCCCTCATTTGACCTGCGTTTGCCACAACGATGAAGAGATCGAAGCGGTTATGCTTCGGTACGCCAAGGCAGCGATCGGAAATATTCTCGCGCTCGGGGGCGATCGGCCGCAGGGAATCGTCTACGACAAATCGCGCGACTCGTTTCAACACGCGGTCGATTTGGTGAAATTCATTCGGAGATTCAACGAATCAGGCGCGCACCCGGATGGGCGTGGTTTCGGGATCGGCGTGGCCGGCTTTCCCGAAGGACATCCGGCGACGCCGAATCGACTGGTCGAAATGGATCACCTCAAGGCGAAAGTCGACGCGGGCGCCGACTACATCGTGACGCAGCTATTTTTCGATAACCGCGACTTCTTCGATTTCCGTGAACGCTGTGTGCTGGCCGGGATCCGCATACCAATTATTGCCGGCATCATGCCGATCACTTCGATGAGCGGATGCAAACGCATCGCCGAGCTTGCCGGAGGCGCGCGCTTCCCGGCCAAGCTTTTGCGCGCTTTACAGCGGTGCGAAAACGATCCTGACATGGTCCGTCGCGTGGGGGTGCATTTTGCCTTGGAACAATGTCACGACCTTTTGGATAACGGCGTTGCCGGCATTCACTTCTATACACTCAATCGTTCGGACGCCACGCGGACAATTTTTGACAGCCTTGGCATTCCGCGTCGGCGGAACGCAGCAGCCTCGACCGCTTAGTCGCGCGGACCGTTCTCGGGCGAGATTTGCGCGCGGACTCTGAAGCGCGGAAACTCCTCGCGATGTTGGATACCCGGCGCGCGTTCTATTTGCAGCTAACGACGGTCGTCACGATCTTTGCCGCGCTCCTGTTTCTTTCGCACTTCTTTAACCTCATGGAGGTGATCGCGGCGGCGCAGCAGCGCGTCATGCGGTGGGGAACGTGGAGCGGGGTTTGTTACCCGTTCCTCTTTGCCATCTGTAACGTCTTGCTTCTGCCCGGAGGAATCCTGTGCGTGGGTAGCGGATTCTTTTTTGGTTTATGGTGGGGCTTCTTCATTGTGCTGGCCGGGAATAGTATTGGCGCGGCCATCTCCTTTGCCTTGAGTCGGTGGGTCGGCCAATACTGGTTTCGTCGCTGGCTTTCCCGCAACCGGCTGCTGCGAGCTCTCGAGCCGGTGGTGGAGCGCGAAGGTTGGAAGATCATTGTGCTGACGCAATTGCATCCCCTGTTTCCCACCAGCCTGATCAATTATTTTTATGGTTTAACGCGGATCCGGTTCCGGACTTTCATGTTCTGGACATCGGTGGGTCGCGCTCCCGGACTCTTTTTATATGTGTATGTGGGGACGTTAGGCCAACTGGGATTGAACTTGGCGCGGGGCAAGACACACCCGCGCATTGTGGAATATTGGACCTGGGGCGGAGCGTTCGTGGTGACTGCTCTCCTTTTCGTGATGGTCAGCCGGATGGCGCTGCGGGCCATTGAGCGATCACACAAAATGTCGGGGGCAGCCGGAGATGAACCCCGGCCGGTGAGCACGACTTAGTTATATCGTTAAAGTATTTACAATAACTCAGTTATGAATAATAAAGAGTTAATTGATGAAGCGGTCAAAGCGCGGACGAATTCTCATTCCCCCTATTCCCAGTTTGCGGTTGGGGCCGCTCTTCTGACCAAATCGGGCCGCGTCTTTACCGGGTGCAATGTGGAGAATATTTCATACCGGCTTACGATGTGCGCGGAGCAGGGTGCAGTGTCGGCGGCGATCGCGCAGGGTGAGCGTGACTTTATTTCGATTGCGGTGGTGGCAGATTCGAACCGGCCCATTGTCCCGTGCGGCGCTTGCCGGCAGGTCTTGGCGGAATTTAATCCTGCCATGGAAGTGATCATGGCGACGGTGAACGGCGCAGAGGAGACGGTGCGCTTGGATGAGCTGCTGCCTCGTCCGGCCCAGGGGATATTGGAGTCTACGAAGGATGTTTGATTGGCCGACAGAATATGACGTGATCGTGGTCGGAAGCGGTCATGCCGGGATTGAGGCGGCGCTGGCCTCGGCGCGGGTCGGTTGCCGGACCTTGATGCTGACACAGAACCTGGACACGATCGGTCAGATGTCCTGTAACCCCGCCATCGGCGGGCTGGCCAAGGGACACATGGTTCGCGAGATCGATGCGTTGGGGGGCGCCATGGGGCTGAACGCCGATGCGACCGGGATCCAATTTCGGATGCTGAACCGGACCAAGGGTCCGTCGGTGCGCGCGCCGCGGGCGCAATGCGACAAGAAAGCCTACCAGTTTCGAATGAAAGCGCTGTTAGAGCGGACCGAGAATCTCGATATTCAGCAGGCGACCGTCTCCGAAGTGGTGGTGGAGAGCGATGTGGTCCACGCCGTTATTACGGATATGGGAGCCAGGATCCGGGCAGGTGCGGTCGTGGTTACGTCCGGAACTTTTCTTCGAGGGCTGTTGCACGTGGGGGAAACCCAACGGGCCGGCGGCCGAATGGGGGACACCCATTCATCGCTCAGCGACAACCTAAGGGGACTAGGTTTCGAGGTTGGTCGCTTCAAGACAGGGACGCCTTGTCGGATTAATCGGCGGTCGATCGATTTTTCCCGCTGTGAGATTCAGCTGGGCGAAGAGCCTCCGCCCCGTTTTTCCTTCGTGAAAGGCGCCTTGGAGAGGTCGCGGGACGATATATTTACCCTGAACGACGACACGGACGGAACGTTCCACGTGGAACAAATCCCATGCTGGATCACCCACACGACCTCCCAGACGCACGAAATCATCCGTGCCAACCTCCACCGGTCCCCTCTCTATGCGGGGAATATCCAGGGCACCGGTCCGCGCTATTGCCCATCCATTGAGGATAAGGTGGTGAAGTTTGCCGACCGAACAGCCCACCAATTGTTCCTCGAACCGGAGGGCAGGCATACCGAGGAGTTCTATGTCAATGGCATCTCAACCAGTCTTCCATTGGACGTGCAGCTTCAGTTCGTGCGTTCCATCCCAGCCTTGGAAGGCGCGGAGATTCTGCGGCCTGGGTATGCCGTTGAGTACGACTATTTCCCGCCTACTCAACTCTACCACACCCTGGAGACGAAACGTGTCGGCGGCCTCTTTTTCGCCGGCCAGGTCAATGGGACGTCAGGGTACGAGGAAGCTGCCGCCCAGGGCCTTGTAGCTGGGGCAAACGCCGCTTTGCGCCTGCTCAAGAGACAGCCTCTTATGATCAATCGGAGCGAAGGGTATATCGGAGTCCTGATCGATGATCTTGTCACCCGCGGCACAGAAGAGCCATACCGGATGTTTACCAGCCGCGCCGAGGATCGGCTCACCCTCCGTCAGGATACTGCCGATCAGCGCCTCACCCCCAAGGCGTTCGAATTGGGCCTCGCCTCCCCCGCGCGCTGGCAGGGTTTCCAGCAAAAGCTGTCTCTCCTGCAAACCGTGCGCGCCGCCGCGCTCGCGACCAGGATTGGCGGAGTGGCTGTGGCGCAGTTGATCAAACGTCCGGATTTTTTGTTGCACAGTTTGCCTGATGAACTCCAATCACTGGCCGACGCTCAGATTTGGGAATTGGTGGAGACGGATTTTAAGTATGAAGGTTACGCGGCTCGCCAGAGCGAGCATAACCGCTCGGTCGCACGCCGAGGTGACGACCAGATTCCGGCGGGGTTCGATTTTTCCCAGATCGCCGGCTTGCGTGCGGAAACACGCCAGAAGCTCGCTTCCGTCAAACCGGCTACACTTGGTCAAGCCGCTCGGATCGCCGGGATCACGCCGGCCGACGTCTCCATTATCCATATATGGCTCCGTAGAAATACATTAATATCTAACAATAAAACAGTTACATCAGGCGTATGCTCGTAGAATATGACGGGATTTTTGACCATCGCCTTCGTTAGTTACCTGATCGGAACCATTCCCTCCGGCTACCTGGCCGGTCGCCTTGCCGGTGTGGACATCCGAACCCTGGGGAGCGGAAATATTGGCGCTACCAACGTGACTCGCACGTTGGGCAAGCGTTACGGCTACGCAGTTTTCCTGGCGGATTTTGGCAAAGGATTGTCCGCCATTCTTCTGGCCCCGTACCTCGCGCCTGTCGTCGTCCAGTCCTACCAACCAGATGTGGCGCAGATCGTGGCTGGGGTCTTTGTCGTCGTCGGAAACGCCTTTCCACTTTGGCTCCGCTTTCGCGGGGGCAAAGGCGTGGCCACCTCGGCAGGCTTACTCTTTGGGTTAATCCCGGCCGCCGCGGTCGTTGTCACGCTAGTCTGGGTGATTGCCTTCTACACTATTCGCTACGTCTCGTTAGCCTCCGTCCTGGCCGCCCTCTCCCTTCCCCTCGCGGCCTTTATCATTCCCCGCCTCACCGGCACGCCTCGGCCGCTCGTTCTTTATGTTTCGATTGCGCTGGCCGCGATCGTGATTTTGCGGCATCGATCAAACCTTTCCCGACTGATGCACGGAACTGAACAACGTTTTGAGCGCCGTGAAGATTGAGACCACCGCCATCCTTGGGGCCGGTGGCTGGGGCACTGCGCTGGCCGCGCTCTGGGCCAAAGACGGCCGTGACATCCTGCTTTGGGGTCACTCGGCCGAGCGGATTGAGCAACTGAAGGAAACGCGCGAAAATCGCGAATATCTTCCTGGATTCCAGCTGCCCGGCAATGTTCGCCTAACGAGTGAGATAGCGGAGTGTGCAGCGGCTGGGCTGGTGGTCTTCGTCGTTCCCTCCACGGCTTTCCGCGCCATCGCTGAAAAGTTTTCGACCATCGTGACAAACAGAACCGCCGTCCTGCTGAGCTGTAGCAAAGGAATCGAACATGGCACGGGCCTGCGCATGAGCGAGATCCTGGCCGACCGGTTGCCCGGCCACACGGCCGCCGTGTTGTCGGGACCGAACCTGGCCGTGGAAGTGGCCCGGCAACTGCCGACCGCCACGGTCCTGGGGTGTCGCGACATGGATGTGGCCTCCCATCTCCAAGCTTACCTCGGCAGCTCGCGTTTCCGGATTTACAGCAGTGACGAAGTCATCGGCATTGAATTGGGCGGCGCTTTAAAGAATGTCTTCGCCCTGCCCGCCGGAGTCAGTGACGGCTTGGGCCTGGGGGACAATTCCAAAGCCGCCTTGGTGACCCGTTCCCTGGCAGAACTGCTGCGCCTCGGCATGGCCATGGGCGGCAGCCCCAGCACGTTTTACGGATTGAGCGGCGCGGGCGACCTGATCGCGACTTGTTTCAGTCCGCACAGCCGGAACCGCAAAGTAGGGGAACGGCTCGGTCGCGGCGAATCCCTCGCGCAGATCACGGAGTCCACCAAGACGGTGGCGGAAGGGGTTCCGACGACCAAGAGCGCCTATGCCTGTGCCCGTAAATTAGGGGTGGAGACGCCGATTATCGACCAGGTGCACGCCGTGCTTTACGAGGGGAAAGCGCCCGTGCAGGGCCTAAAGGAGCTGTTGCAGCGCGATCAGAAAGCCGAGCAAATCTGATTACGGGCAGAAGCGGGCGATCACGTCGGGATAGAGTTTTCGCTCTTCCACCTGGATGCGTTCGTGCAGCGTCTCCGACGTGTCGTTAGGCAAAATAGGAACCTCGCGCCGGGCGAGAATTTCGCCGTGATCGATTTGGCCATCCACGTGGTGGACGGTGCACCCGGTCACCCTGGCTCCGGCATCGAGAGCCTGCTTCCACGCCATCAAACCGGGAAACAAGGGCAGGAGGGACGGATGAATATTGATAATCATGCCCGGAAAAGCCTGTAGCATGGGCGCCTTCAGGACCCGCATGAAACCGGCCAGCACGACCAGCTCGACGCCGGCCTCGCGCAACATCTGGACCAGCTCCGCTTCCACGTTCGGCTCCAGTCGCGTCTTAAAATGACCCGGCGGCAAGAAAGCGTTCGGCACGGAGAATTCGCGGGCAATATCGAGGATGGGGGCATCGATCACGTCGGAGATGACGACGCGCGCGTCGGCCGCGAGCGAACCGGAGCGGATTCGCTCCAGGATGGCACGGCAGTTTGTTCCTCGTCCCGAGCCGAGGATCCCGATAGCCAGCCGACTCATGGAGGCGGCGGGCCGAGCTGCTGGATGATGCGCGACGTGGAATAGCCCTGCTCGAAAGGAAGGATGCAAATCTCGGCGCCGATTTCGTCCAGCACGGCGCGCTCGTCTGCCTGCAATGTCTCCGGCGTGTAGTCGCCGCCTTTCACATAAACGGCTGGGCGAAGCATCGAAAGAACGCGGGTCGCGCGCACTTCAGAAAAAATCGTCACGAAATCCACGGACTCCAACGCGGCCAACACTTCGGCGCGATCGCGCTCCCGGTTGATGGGTCGGTTGGCGCCTTTCAACACGCGCACCGATTCATCGCCATTCACTCCGACAACCAGCGCGTCCCCCAAAGCGCGGGCGGCTGCGAGATAGCGAACGTGTCCCACGTGCAGCAGGTCGAAACAGCCATTGGTGAAGACGAGCTTCCGGCCGGCTGCGCGCAATTCCGCGGCGCGGGCCGCCAGCGTCTCCACCTCGATTATCTTTCGGGTCATTTTTTTTCCACCACAAATTGCAACGCGCGCGGCATCACCTCAAATGTAGCCGGTTCGTTTCCCACCAACTCGCCGTCCACATTGAACCACATCCCGGGGCGCGATCGGATGGAAATCTTTGGCACGCGCCGGAAGATGATCGAGTCGCTCCCGAGATGTCTGCCCAGCAGGATGCGCGCGGCCAGGAGCGCGATTTCTGGAGCAGGCCGTTGCGGAATCAAAATGACGTCGAGCAATCCGTCACTCGGGTCTGCTTCGGGCGCGATGGGCAATCCGCCGGCCACGTAGCGGCCGTTCGCGATGATCACGTTATATAGATCCAGCGTGGACGTTTCACGCGGCCCGAACCGAATCGAAGTGCGATAGGCACGCAGCTCCGGAAGAGCCGCCGCCGCGCTTCGCACATAAGCGAGCGGTCCCCATGCCTTTTTGATTTTGGGTGTCAATTTTTCGTCGACCAAGCCGCTGAAACCGCTGGCCGAGACGTTGACAAAGTAGCGCGACCGATCGCTTTTCACGCGCACCAGGTCGATCTGCCTGGTCTTCCCGGCGCGCAGGATGTCGATGCTTTGCTCCAGGGTTGTCGGCAAATTTAGACAGCGGGCAAAGTCGTTCCCGGTGCCGAGCGGAAGAAGCCCGAGGCGCACCTTGCTGGCGTGGCGCGCGATCCCGTTGATCACTTCATTGAGCGTCCCGTCCCCACCCGCGGCGATAATATAATTGCAGCCTTTTCGGACGGCTTCGGCCGCGAACCGTTGGGCGGCTCCCCGCTTTCGCGTGATGGAGCAGATAGCTGGCTTGAGACGCTCAATCTGTTTCAAGATCGGCGAGAGGTCGGTGACGGAGCCGGCCTTTGGATTTAAGATGACAGCAGTCTTCACGCGCGGGTCCGTAACCTGTGCCCAGTTGTCCATGAAGCAAGATGGATAGACCTCGGCCTGCGAAATATTCTGGGCCGTTGGCCGACGGGAGAATGAAGTTGCGTTTTGGCGATTTTGGCGAACTTGTAGGCGCAAATCGCCATGGCCACGCAAGATAAACCGGGTGAAAAAGAAAGCTCCACGGCCTCCGGCTTTCGCATCTCGGAAGGACTGGTGGTGCGCCGGCGCTCGTCCGATTTTGGCGCGGCTTCGCAATTCGACGAGCTCCCGCGCGTTTACGGTCCCCCTTTGCTTTTTGCCATTCCGCGCGACCCGCACACCATTTTCACCTACTGGAATGTGGATTGGTCCGATATTTTTTCGAAAGGTGAACCGCTCGGTCGGCAGGTTTATTTGCGGGTGCGAAAAGGCGACGGCACGGACGAATCGGAAGCGATCGTGGAGCCGATGATGGGAAGTCACTACGCGGGCGTGGCGCAACCGGGCGGTCATTATCAAACGGAGCTGGGTTATTACGATGTCGCCGGGGGTTGGTCCGCCGTGGCCACGTCGGATGAAGTGACCATGCCGCCGGAAAGCGCATCGGAAGACATGGCCCTCGATCTGGCGACCATTCCATTTCACCTGAGTTTTCAACGGTTGATCGATTTGTTTCGCGCGTCCAACGGCAACGCCCTGAGCGCGATCCTGGCGCGGCTGCAGGGGCGCGCCGTCACCTCGACGGAGCGCGACCTCTTGACTCCGGAAGAGTGGGAAGTGTTTCGCGCGCTGGACCTGTCGGTGGCGGATCTGGATACGGCGCGCGCACCTTTCCAAAAAGACGCCGCCGGATTGCGCCAGAAAACCGAGGCGGTCCTTGGGTTTGGCGCCTCCAGCCCAAGCCACGCTTTTGGCGGGAGCAGCTGGGGGTCATCCCCCGCCTAGGTAGGCGGTCTTGACCTTTTCATTGGCGCGTAGCGCGGGGGACTTGTCGTGCAACAGAATGCGTCCGGTCTCGAGGACGTAGCCATAGTGCGAAACTTCGAGGGCGAGATTGGCGTTTTGTTCGACGAGCAAAATGGTGATGCCTAACGATTTGTTGATCTCGACGATCTTCTGAAAAATCGTTTTCACGAGGATGGGCGCGATGCCGAGTGAAGGCTCGTCCAGCATGAGGCAGCGCGGTTTGCTCATGAGCGCGCGGCCGATGGCCAGCATTTGCTGTTCGCCCCCGGACAAGGTGCCGGCCACCTGGCGGAGCCGCTCTTGCAGGCGTGGAAAAATTCCAAAAATAAAATCGAAGTCAGATCCAAACTTTGAGCGATCCTTGCGCAGGTACGCGCCCATGAGGAGGTTTTCGCGCACGGTGAGGTTGGCGAAAATCATGCGTCCTTCCGGCACCTGGCAAATGCCGCGCGCTACAATCCGGTGGGGCGGCTGATTCGTGATATCGGTCCCTTCGTGCAGGATCTGGCCTTTTTGCGCTTTGAGAAGACCGGAAATGGTCCGCAGGGTGGTCGATTTTCCGGCGCCATTCGCACCGATCAGCGTGACGATGTCGCCCGTTGCGACACTGAGGGAGATGCCGTGCAGAGCGGTGATCGTCCCGTAATTGACTGCGAGATCCTTAATTTCGAGCATGATGAGAGGAAATTCCAAATTCCAAGCTCCAAGGTCCAAAAAACCTCCAAAATTCAAACTCCAAGAATGGTCTGGGGTCTTGCAATTTGGATGATGGAAGTTTCCGTGGTGCTCGGATGTTGGCTTTTGGAGCTTTCAAGGGAGGAGTAAAATACTTAAGGGTTCTGATCACTCCTTCTTCGGCTCCTCGCCGAGGTAGGCTTCGATCACTTTGGGATTTTTTTGGACCTCCACCGGAGTTCCCTGCGCGATCTTCACCCCGTAATCGAGGACCGCGATCTGCTGGCAGATTCCCATCACCACTTTCATGTCGTGCTCGACCAGCAGGACTGCGATTTGAAACTTTTGCTTCACGAACTGGATCAACTCCATGAGTTTCTCCTTCTCGCGCGGATTCATTCCGGCGGCCGGTTCGTCGAGGAGAAGGAGTTTGGGCCGGGTGGCGAGTGCGCGCACAATCTCCAGCCGGCGCTGATCCCCGTAGGAAAGACTGCCGCAAAGGCTGTCCCGGAATTTTCCCAGATCGAAAATATCGAGAAGATCCTTCACCTGCTGCTCGACTTCGCCTTCCTCGCGATAAAACGCGCCCATGCGCCAAAGCGCGTGGGCCAGGCCATGACGCAACCGCGCATTGAAACCGGCGCGGACATTATCGAAGACGGTCAGCGTCGGAAAGAGGCGGATGTTTTGGAAAGTGCGGGCGATGCCCCGGCGGGTGATGACGTTCGGCTTCAGCCCGACGCTGGAGGCGTTGTTGAAAATGATCGATCCGGACGTTGGTCGGTAGACTCCGGTGATCATATTAAAGACGGTGGTCTTGCCGGCGCCGTTCGGTCCGATCAACCCGACAAGGTCATTGGGGCCGACCTGCAGGTTGAATTCGGAGACAGCGGTGAGCCCTCCGAAACGAATTGTGCATTTTTGCAGATCAAGCAGTGGCGCGCTCATTTGGGTGTGCCACCCCGGCGGGGGACGCGGCCAAAAAGTCCCTGGGGCCGCAGCAACATGAGAGCGATCAAAACGAGGGAGTAAATGATCATGCGGTTGGCGGCGATGCGCCGCAGGATCTCGGGCAGCCACTCATATCCCGAGACAAACCGCAGATATTCGAGCAGCAGGGTCAAGACGATCGCGGCCAGCGCAACCCCCGCGGTGCTGCCCATTCCGCCGAGAATGACCATAATGACGACCTCGACGGAACGTTGAAAATCGAACCCGCTCGGATTGATATAGGTTGTGCTGTGAGCGTACAAGCCGCCGGCTACGCCCGCGAAAAATGCGCCGAGCACAAAGGCAGTGACCTTGTAGCGCGTGGTGTTAATTCCCACCGCCTCTGCCGCCACTTCGTCGTCGCGCACCGTCAGGAAGCCGCGACCGTAGGTGGAATCGATCAGACTAACGACGACATAAATAGTGATGGCGGCGACCAGGTAGGTCCAAAACAACGTCGTGTAACCGGCGATACCGCTATAGCCGCGCGGTCCGCCCACCGCGTCGGTGTTTTGGATGAGCACGCGAATGATTTCGCCGAAGCCCAGCGTGACAATGGCGAGATAGTCGCCCTTCAGGCGCAGAGACGGCACCCCCACGATCAAACCGGCGACGGCCGCGGCGAGGCCCCCGGCCAGGAGGGCGCCGACGAAGAGCACGGAGATGCTGAACGAGTTGGCCCCGCCCATGAGATTGAAGATGGCGGCGCTGTGCTCGGTCGAAAGATAGGCAGCCGTGTAGGCGCCAATGGCCATAAATCCGGCGTGACCCAGTGAAAACTGGCCCGTGTATCCGTTAATCAGATTCAAACTGACCGCGAGGGTCATGTTGATGCCGATGAAAAGGACGACCTGCAGGTAATAAGAGTTGATCGCTCCCGAATAGTGGGAGGCGACCGCGCTGACGATAATCGCGCCGAGCAGCGCAAATTTTTTAATGTGCCGATAGTTCATGGCCCGGGCGAGCGGCGCAGTATGCCGGTCTAAACTTTCTCCGCCTGCATGCGTCCGAAAATTCCGGCGGGGCGGAAAAGCAGGATGAGGATGAGGAGGGCGAAGGCGATGGCATCGCGATAGGTCGAGAAGGCCGAGCCGCCCACAAAAGTCTCCACCACGCCCAGGATAATGCCACCGACGGCGGCGCCCGGGATGTTGCCAATCCCACCGAGCACGGCCGCGACGAACGCCTTCACGCCCGGCAGCAAACCCATGAGCGGATCGATGGAGGGGTAACTGAGCGAATAAAGAATGCCGGCGGCGCCGGCCAGCGCGCTGCCCAGCCCGAAGGTGAAGGAAACGACCGTGTCGATGTTCACGCCCATGAGGGCAGCGGCCGTGGCGTTATTGGAAACCGCGCGCATAGCGATGCCTAGTTTGGTGCGTTTGACGATAAAGGTGAGGGCGACCAGCAGCACGATGGTAACGATAAAGGCGGCCAATTGCGTGGTGGTGATGGTGAGGGCGCCGGTGTTTTCGAGAGGGCGGTCGGCGATGAGTTCCGGAAACGGCTTCGGATCGGCCCCGAAGAGAAACTGTCCGCCATACTCGAGAAAAAGAGAGACGCCGATGGCGGTGATCAGCACCGTCAATTTTGGACGGCTACGCAGCGGACGATAGGCCAGTCGCTCGATGAGAATGCCGAGCGCGGCGCAGGTCAGCATGGTCACCAGCAGAACGGCGGCGACGCCGAGCGGGGCCGAGGCTCCGGAAAAATGGGGCAGAATGCGCGGAGTGAAATAATAGCCGCAAAACGCGCCGATCATGAAGACATCCCCGTGCGCGAAGTTAATGAAGCGCAGGACGCCGTAGACCATGGTGTAACCGAGCGCGATCAGCGCGTAAAACGCACCCAGCGACAACCCATTGATCAACTGTTGAAAGAACTCGGTCGAAGACATGATCGCTCGGAGTCTGCCTCGATCCGCTGGCAACAATCAACCCTCAACCATCAAGGGGGAACCGTTGTGACAAACTGGGCCTGGCCATCCTTCACTTCGAGAACGACCGCGGACTTGGTCGCATTCCGTTTTTCATCGATGGTGATGTTGCCGGTCACGCCGGGATAATCTTTCACGCTGGCGAGTGCATCCCGTACTTTCGGGCCGTCGGTCGAGCCCGCCGTCTTGATGGATTGCGCGAGAATCATCATCGCATCGTAGCCGAGGGGGGCCATGCCATCGGGCAAAGCCTTGTATTTGGCCTGATATTTCTTCACGAAGTCCTGCACATTCGGATTCTTGTCTTGGACGGAGAAATGGGTCGAAAAATAACAGCCGTTCAGCGCGGTCCCTCCGATTTCGGTGAGCTTGGGCGAATCCCAGCCGTCGCCGCCCATCAGCGGAACCTTGATGCCTAACGAACGGGCCTGTTTCGCGATCAATCCCGCCTCGGTGTAATAGCCCGGAACGAAAATCGCCTCCGGTTGCGACGTCTTGAGCGAGGTGAGTTGAGCCCGGAAATCCTTGTCGATGCCCCCGCCCGTGTAGGAACGGTCGCCCACGATCTGTCCGCCATGGCTGGTAAAGTATTCCTTAAAGAACTGGGCCAGGCCCTTGGAGTAATCGCTCTTCACGTCCTGCAGGATCGCCACCTTTTTGACGTGCAGATGGTCGAGCGCAAACTTGGCCATGACCGTTCCCTGGAACGGATCGATGAAGCAGACCCGGAAGATATAATCGCCCTTTTCGGTGACGGCGGGATTGGTCGATCCCGGTGAAACCATGGGAATTTTCGCTTCCTGGCAAATCGGCGCGGCTTCGAGAGAACGCGAACTGGCAATCTCGCCGAGAATGGCGACCGACTTGTCGTTAGCCACCAATTTTTTCACGGCGGCCGAGGGCTGACCCGGCTTGGATTGATCATCTTCCACGATGATCTTGATCTTGCGACCGCCCAGAAGTCCGCCGGAGTTATTGATCTCCTCTTTGGCCAACTCCACGCCGTTGCTCGAATTGATGCCGAAGGTGGCCTCACTTCCGGTGAGGGAGGCGAATTCGCCAATGATAATATCCTGAGCAGAGGCGGATGAAATCAGGCCAGGGCAAAGACAAAGAGCGGAAAGGACAAACCATCTGGTAAACGGAATCATGTTAACTCTCTTGTAACGTCTCGCGCGTCATCGTGCAATTCCAACACCTGGGATCGACGAAGAAAAGCCGCCCCCTATTCACTTGGGCCTTTCCTGAGTAATCACTGCTTTCTCGTGCGAAGAAGCATGCTATCCTCCGCGGCGTGACTCTCCCCACTCTTGTCCACTCCGCTCGCACTGCTTGTTCGCTGCTCGCGGCGTTGGCCCTGGTGGCGAATGGCTGGGCGGCCAGTCCCGCATCCGCTCAAAACCAAAACAGAGCGCAGAAAAGCGCTCAGTTTGAAGCTCTTCCGCTGGTGCGATCGAAACAGAATCATCTGCTCGTGCGCGCCTCCATCAACGGCCGGGAAGCCTGGCTCGGGGTGGACAGCGGGGCGCCCGTCAGCGCCATCGCGGTGAACCGGCGCCAGCATTTCCGCCTGACCGGCATCCCGACCAGTTCGAATTTGCCGGCCCGCCTTCAGATCAACGGCGCCTTTAATAATGTCGCGATCGTGCACCATTTCCGGCTGGGCAGTCTCGACCTGCTGGATGAACCTGTCGTGGCGATCGATCTGGGCAGCTCGGCCCAGGCGGCCCGCCTCCTGGACGAGCAGGAAATAGATGGGATCCTCGGCGCCGACATCCTGTTTCCGACCAAGGCGGTGCTGGATTGCCAGCGCAAGCTTCTGATCCTCAAACTCGACCCGCAGCAGCCGGGCTCGGTCCCGGGGATAGACCATCGCGGTCTCAACGCCGTGCCCATCCAGGTGAGCGACGGATTCAATCTTTACGTTAACGCTTCGATTAACGGGACCGCCGCCAAGCTGATGGTGGACACGGGGGCCTTCGCGACGCTTTTGCATCGGTCCTTTGTTCGACAAATGCGGATCCCAATGAGGCAGACGCCTTTCAGTTCGGCGGCCGTGAACCTGAAGCAGCGCGGGGTGCAAATGGCGACGATCCGGAGGATTTCGGTCGGCTCGACCGTGATTATGGGAAAAGAGGTGGGCGTGGTGGATTTGCAGGGGTTGATCCACGATCACTTGCTCAGTGGCAGGCCCCCTGTGGCCGGCCTGTTGGGAGCGGAGATCCTGAGTCGGAACCACGGGATCATCGATTTCGGGACGCGGACGCTTTACATGCGCAACTAGGCTGGCGCGGGGGAGGTGCCGGCGCGATTCCTCTGGGAAAATCGGCTGAGGATTTTGACATGCAACCTTTTAGTTGCATTATAATTACAGGTGGATGCTCTCTTCAAGGCCCTGGCTGATCCGAGTCGCCGGACGTTGCTCGACCGGCTCCATCTCCGCAATGGCCAGACCTTGCAGGAACTTTGCCGCGACGCCGCCATGTCGCGTCAGGCGGTGACCAAACACCTGACCATTTTAAAAAGAGCCGACCTTGTCATCCCGTTATGGCGCGGTCGCGAGAAACTGCATTATCTCAACCCGGTTCCGCTTTCCCTGATGGCTGAGCGCTGGATGAGGAAATACGAGGAAGGGCGACTCCGTGCCTTGTTCGACCTGAAGAAGGCCCTGGAGGAAAACCGCCCAAGGAATCTTTGAAGCCTTATTCCACGTCGACTTCGCGCACGCCTTTCTGGGCCCGAACTGCTTCCACTTGGTTGCGCGTTTTATCGGCCAGCACCAGTCTCGCCGGCACGGCTTCAATCAGGACGGCCGGAGACGACACATCCGACGTATTGAGCTGAACGTTCTCCAGTCCAGCGAGGCGATAGAAAAAGGGTTGCCGGGTCTCGAGATCTTTGACTCGATACAATTCCAGCGTCTCCGTCACCTTGTTGAACACACCCTGAGTGGTCTTCAATCGCTCCGTGGTCAGCTCGTACCTTTTACTTTTCGTTTGGAGATAGCGGCTGAGCGCCATAAAGATCGGCGCAGCCAGGAGCAATAAAATGAATGGACTGAAGCGGCGCAGTTCAGGGGGTGAGATACTTGACGCGATCAGAAAGATCGCGACGATGACGGCGCCCAGCAGGGCGCAGAAGAAATATCGCCCGAGATTTTTCCACTGTGAGGAACTTCCGCGCCAAACGATCTCTTCCGCCATGCCTAACCTTCCCGCAGAGCGCCTCGCCGCACAAGATGATGGTGCCAGGGCGGTGACAAGCTTCTTCCTCTGGCCACGCGGGAGATCGCGCAGAACATCTCTCCTTTCCCAACGATGATCACGCAGGCGTTCGTGCTGGGCGCGGGGTTGGGCACGCGTCTGCGCCCCTTGACCGAGGAGTTGCCCAAGCCGCTCCTGCCGATTTTTCAAAAACCACTCATCACTTTTGCGCTCGATCATTTAATCGCGCTGGGCGTCCGGCGCTTTGTCATCAACACGCATCACCTGGCTGGTCACTTCCAGGCCCTCTTCTCCGAAGGATCGTATCGGGACCGCCCGGTGCAGCTGGTGCATGAACCGGATTTGCTGGAAACGGGGGGCGGCATCAAGAACGCCGAACCCTGGCTGAAAGACGCGCCTTTTATCGTCTACAGCGGCGATCTCCTGACCGATTTGAATATCGAAACCCTCATCGACGAACACATGCGCCGGGGCAACGACGTGACGCTGGGCCTGCGCCGCACCGGGCTGGCCGCGGGTGTCGTGCTGAAGGGTGAACGCATCGTCGAGATTACCCGCGGGAGCGGACCGACTGAAAATTTCGATTACGCCAACGTCTCGGTTTGGAACCCGAACGTTTTTGGGAAGATTCCCGCCGCGCAAAAAATCTCTTTCATACCCATCCTGGTGGACTGGATCCGGCAAGGTGGCCGCATTGGGGGCGTGGCGCTAGAGGAAGGAAACTGGTTCAACATCGGTTCGCGCATGGAATACCTGGAGGTGCACCGGACGCTGAAAAGCACTCAATGGAAGCCCTCCTACGTGGCTGAGGTTGATTGGCCCAGGGCCATCGCCCCCAGTGCGATCATTGCTCCGGACGCACGCATTGAAGGCTGCTCCGTCATCGGCGAGGAATGCCGGGTCGAAACGGGCGCCCTGGTGCGGGATACGATCGTGTGGCCCGGTGCACAAATTGCTTCCCGAAGCGACCTGCGCGCTTGTATTGTCCGCAGCCGGAAAAGGGTGGAAGGGACTCATCACAATGCGGATTTCTGATCATGAAAACTGACCTGCTTCTTCGCCAGACGAGGATGCATTTCCCGCGTTTTGACGACGGCGAGGTGGATATTTCGCCCATCGAGAAGGGCGGATCCGACCGGAAATTTTACAGGGTGCGTTGTTCGCCGGATCAAAGCCTGATCCTGGTGAAGTACAACCTGGAGAGGGAGGAGAACCGGCATTACGTCGAGATTGCCCGCTTCCTCGAGACGAACGGAATTCGCGCGCCCAAGATTTATTTTCACGACGCCGGCGAAGGTTTGATCTGGATTGAGGACCTGGGCGAGCGCGATCTCTTTAGTTACCGCGAAGAAAGCTGGCTGGTGCGCCGCGCTTTTTACGAGTCGGCCCTGGATGAGGCAGCCAAACTGCACGGCCTGCCGGAAGAAAAAGCGGATTCGATTCGGCGAGACCTGCCGGCGGCCTTCAACACGGCCCTTTATCTTTGGGAGCAACATTACTTCCTCGAGAACTGCCTCGGCCGCTGTTTCCAGGTTGATTCAGCGAAACTAAACGAGCTGGCCGCCTTGCCCGCTTTGCACAAAATCGCGGAGCAACTCGATGCGCGTCCACGCGTTCTGGTCCATCGCGATTTTCAGTCGCAAAACATCATCATGCGGAACGGGCAGGCCCATCTCATCGATTTCCAGGGAATGCGTTCTGGCCTTGCGCAATACGATCTGGCCTCCCTGTTGCACGATCCCTATGTCACGCTATCGGCCGACGAGCGGGCGGAGCTGGTGGCCTCCTATGGGGAGCAACAGGCCAGAAATGGGATCCCGGCGGACGCGACGTTCGATCTCACTTTGCAGCGGTGCGGCATGCAGCGGTTGATGCAGGCCCTCGGTGCCTATGGTTTTCTGGGCCTGGTCAAAGAGCACAAGGCTTTCCTCGCCCACATCCCGGGTGCACTCCACTCGCTGCGCGGCATGATCGAAGACATCCGCGGATTGGATCCGCTGCGTTCGGTTCTGGCGAACCTTCCGTGAGTTCGCATTCTGATCGAATGCTGCGGCACGGCGGTCCGTCGAAACTTGCAAACGAAGGAACAAATAATGAAAAGATTACTGCTTCTACTCTTGATTGGCTCAGCCATGTCCGGGGGGAGTCTCCCGGTCCAGGCACACGAAAATTGGGGCGACAATCGCGGCCAGACCAATGCCTGGCTGAGCTGGGGCGGGCTGGACGCGGACATCAATCATTTGAACCGGATGGTCGGCCACGTGCGCTGGCAATTGAGCCGGTATCACGGAAATTGGTCGATTCGACGCGATTTCGATCAGGTCCGGCGGGAGGTGGATCGGGTGAACGGGATTCATCAGCGCGGCGATTATCATCGCCGGGAATTACGCCGCGAGATCGAGCGGTTGCACGGGCGGCTGCATGACCTGGAAAGGCGGTTGCGCGTTCGTCAGAGCGATTTCTACCACTGGCGCTAGGTTCAGCCCGCCGCGCTTTGCAAAAACGGATTGGTCCGGCGCTCCGTGCCAATTCGAGTCGGCGGCCCGTGGCCGGAAAGGACGGTGACGTTGTCTCCCAGCGGAAAGAGTTTCTTTTTGATACCCTGGAAGAGAAGTTCGGCGTCGCCGCCGGGTAAGTCCCATCGCCCTACGCCGCCAGCAAAGAGGACATCGCCGCCGATCAGAAGTTCGTGATCCCGATCGAAGAAGCAGAGGCTGCCCGGGCAATGGCCGGGCACTTCCAGGACCTGCATCTTGAGCCCAAGGAAATCGCGTTCGCGGGTTTCCTCGATGAGAAAATCAGGCTGGGTCGGCTCAATCTCGAAGCCAAAGCCAAAGTTCCGAAAAAAGTCGGGATCCGAAATCATGGGCACGGTCTCGGCGTGGCATCCGATCGGGCAGGCGAAGGTCTGTTTGAGACGGGCCACATCCTGAATGTGATCGATGTGACCATGGGTGAGGATGAGGAGTTTCAGTTCGGTGCCGCGCGCTTTGAGCCAGGCACAGACGCCGTCGGGCGCATCGAAAAGAAGGGCGCCCCCGGGGGCCTCTAATAAGTAGCAGTTTGTCTCGAAGAGACCGCCGGTAAAGGTGTCAAAGGTCATGGCCGGATTTTTCCCTCATTGATGATGAGAGTAGCACGGAAAGGGTGCCGATGGATCGGGCGGACCTGCGGGAACGTGCGAAAGCGAGGAAGACGCAAAGATGAGCCACTTCCGGCACGCCACCTGCATAAAAATTCCATCGTTTTTTGAATGTTGCGCCTCGACCGTTGTCTGACTCCTCTACGATGTGGCTTTTAACCCCTTACCTTGCTTTCGAGGACGGGATCTGCGACATTGCAAAACCGCATTTTTCATGAAATATCGCTTTGCTGCTCGGCTGGCGCTTCCGGCCCTCCTTCTTTCTTTGGCGGTTTCACCGCAAACCCTTCCGGCAAAATCGGATACCGAACAGATTTGCGTTTCGGTCGGCCGCCTCCTCGAAGAAGGGCATTACACCCATCAGCCGCTCAATGACGAAGTGGCGCGCAAGTTCCTGCGCACCTACCTGGAGCTGCTCGATTTTAGCCACCTCTTTTTTACCCAACAGGACGTGGATGTCCTGACCGCCAAATATGGCAATTCCATCGATGACGATGTTCTTCTGGGGAATCTCAAGCCGGCCTACGAAATCTACGATTTGTATACTAAGCGTGTTGATAGCCGGCTGGCCAAGATCAAGGACCTGCTCAAGCAGCCTCCCGACTTCAAGACGAACGACACCATCGAATTGACCCGCCAAAAAGCGCCGTGGCCGAAGGATGAGGCGGAGGCCGATCAACTCTGGCGGGGACGAGTGGCGAGCGAGTTGCTCCAGGAAAAGTTAAGCGAACATCCGATTGAGCCGGGACCGCAGCTGGTGGCCCGCCGTTACGATCGTCTCGCCCGGAACGTGCACGAGGAAGACCGGGACGAGCAGGTCAAGCTGTTCCTCGACGCGCTGGCCCAAACCTACGACCCGCACTCGGAATATCTGAGCAAGGCGGACCTGAAAAATTTCAGCATCAACATGGGCCTCTCGCTGGTGGGCATCGGCGCGATGCTCCGCACGGAAGACGGTTACGCCAAAATTGAAAGCCTGGTGCCGGGAGGTCCGGCGCAGGTGGATGGCCGATTGAAGGTGGGCGATCGCATCACTGCGGTCGGTCAAGGCCAGGGCGACTTGGTAGATTGCCGCGACATGCGACTGGACAAGGTGGTTGAGATGATCCGCGGGAAGAAAGGGACTCACGTGCATTTGCTGGTCATTCCGTCGGATGTGGCCGACCCGTCCAAGCGCAAGAATGTGGAGATCGTGCGCGAGGAAATCAAACTGAAGGACCAGGAAGCCCGCGCCGACATCATTATTAAGAAGGGCGAGAACGGGGAGCCGGTGAAGCTGGGCTGGATCACACTGCCTTCGTTTTATGCCGACATGGACAAGCACCAGAAGAGTACAACGCGCGACGTGCTCGCCTTGCTCAAGCGGTTGAAGAAGGAAAACATCGCCGGTTTGGTGGTGGATTTGCGGCGCAATGGTGGCGGTTCACTGGAGGAAGCGATCTCGTTGACCGGCCTTTTTTTGAAATCCGGACCGATCGTGCAGACCAAGGGTTCCAACGGCAACATTGTGGTCTCGAGCGATCCTGATCCCGGGATTGCCTATGCCGGGCCGCTCTTGGTTTTGACCAGTCGCCAAAGCGCCTCGGCCAGCGAAATTTTCGCGGCGGCTCTGCAGGATTATGGCCGGGCCATCATCGTGGGTGATAAGAATACGTTCGGCAAAGGGACCGTGCAGACGATCCTGGAAATAGGACGGTTTACATCGCTGCTGGGGAGCCGGTCCCAGGACGACGGGGCGCTCAAGCTCACCATTCAGAAATTTTATCGCGTGGCGGGAGGATCGACCCAGCTGCATGGCGTCGCTTCCGATGTGGTGCTTCCGACGTTGACCGATCTGCCGGAGTACGGCGAAGGCGCGCTCAAGAACTGCCTGCCTTATGACGAAGTGCCGAGGGCTCGTTTCACCAAGTGGTCGGAGAGTCACTCGCTCTTCATCGACGAACTAAAACGCCGGTCGGCCGAACGGGTGCAGGGCAGTCAGGAGTTCCACTACGTCATGGAAGACATGGAGCGCTTGCGCCACAAACTCGACGAGAATCGCATCACTCTGAATGAAGATATTCGTCGCAAGGAGATGGATGAAGACAAGCTGCGCAAGGATACCCGCGGCAAGGAAAGGCTGGCCCGGCATGAAGAAGAACCGCGTATTTACCGGCTCACCCTCGATACGATCGATAAGCCCAATCTTCAGCTGATCATGTTCCCCGGCAAACTGGCCCAGGCCAAGACCAAGGGGGTCACGCCCAAGGTCGCGCCGGAAGCGGCGGGAGACGGAGAGGCCGATCTCCCGACCGGCGCGGATGACGGCAAAGAGCCGGCGATCGATCCGGAACGGGATGAGACACTCAATATCCTGAACGACCTGGTGGATCTGTCGCGAGGTCCGAAAACGGCCAGCGTTCACCCTTAAACACACAATATTGGCGGTTTGACGGAGGCGGCGCTTTTCAATTCAGGCGCAGCTGGTTAGAATTTTCGGATGCTGCCGCGCGTTCCCCGCATTTTCTGGTGGAAGCGGTGTATTCTTCTAGTGCTGTTTTTCGGAGCGACGGGGCTTTTCGCGCAGGCCCCGGCGGGCGGCAGTAGCAGCGGTGGAGCCGATCTCGCTCAACTTTATTCTCAGGGCATGGCCGCCTTTCAGGCCAGCGATTATGCCAAGGCGGCGGCCGACCTCGACGCCATGCTGACGAAGGCGGAATTCACGCCGCAGCTGGAGCCGGCGTTTTTCACGGTCGGTTCGGCTTACTTCAATATTCCGGATTATAAGAAGGCGATTGCCGCCTTTAAGAATTATCAGGCGAAATTTCCCAACGGGCCGCATGCCGGCGAGGTCGCCTACGCCACGGGCCAGGCCCTGTTGCTCTCCAAGAACTACGCCGAGGCCGGGGCCCAGTTTGCCCTCGTCGAAAAGGATCCGAAATACCGGGACCAGGCCCTGTTCTTTAGCGCGACCGCCAGCAAGGAAGGCGGGAAAACCGATCAGGCCGTCACCACGCTCGAGAAACTCTGCGGGGGCGAACTGCGCAGTCCTGTGGCGGTGCGCGGCGCCATGATGCTGGCCCAGCTTTATTCGCAAAAAGGCAACTCGGTCAAGACCATCTCGCTCATCCGAAAACTGCATGAGAAGATCGCGCTGGTCGAAGACATCGTGGAACTCAATTCCATGACGGTGGAATTGGGAGACCAGCTTTTTGCCAAGCATGCCTTCGGCGACGCCCTCGAATGTTACCGGGCGGCCTATCCGCGCGAGCAAATCGTTAGGCTGCAGACTGATCGCATCAACGCCATGCAGCGCAGAGTTGATGAAAACCTGGCGGCGGGCCGCCTCGATCCATCGCAGTTCGGGCAGATCGCCGCAATCAACAATCAGCTCAAGGCCGAGATGGCGCGCATCCAGCAGTTACTGGAGCAATTTCAAAAACTCCCTTCCATCACACCGGCCATTTACATTCGCATGGCCCGCTGTTTCTACGAGGTCGACCAGAAGTGGGAGTCCGTCCTCGTTTACCAGGAAATCGTGGATCGCTTTGCCAAGGTCCCGGAGCGGGAGCCGGCCCTTTTTGGCTTGATCGTGTCGCTGGCGGAAGTGAACCAGGCCAAGAAAGCGGAGACGCGTTGTGAAGATTATCTGCGGGATTTTAAAACGGGCCCGAACGCGGAAACGGTCGGTTACATGCTGGGGGCGGTGGCCTTGCAGGCGAATGATCCACACGCGGCCGAAACTCATTTCGGGCGCATGCTCGAGACTCACCCGAAAAGTCCGTTTCGCGATCAAATGCGCTACCTCCTCGGCAATGCCAAGTTCATGGAGGGCCAGTACGACGATGCCGCCACTGAATATAAGAAATACCTGAGCGAGTTTCCCAAGGGGCAAAGCGTGGAGGATGTGAACTACCGGCTGGGTCTGACCGCTCTTTTCGCCGGGAAATATCAGGACGCCATGAACGCGCTGCAGGCTTACCTGGAGAAATATCCGAAGGGCGAATATGTCAGCGATGGAAAATATCGCCTGGCCGTCTGCAAATACGCGGCCTCGCTCTACGATGACGTCATTAAGGATTGCAAGGATTGGGAGACGGAGTTTCCCAAGAACCAGCAGCTGGGCGAAGTGCTGGCCTTGTTAGCCGATGCCTATGGCGCGAGCGACCGCGAGAACGATGCGATCCCGGTCTATATCCGCTCTTACAAAATCGCCACCACCGATGAAGTGATGAATTATTCGCTCTTTGCCGCGAGCAAGCTTCTGCAAAAGAAGGGGGAGTGGGACAAGGTGGGCAACCTTTTTAACGAGTTCATCCAGGAGAAGCCGGACAACCCCACGGTCATTTCGGCTCTCTACTGGGTAGGCAAAGCCAAGGCGCACGAAGGTAAAACGGATGAGGCCAAAAAAATTACGGCAGATACGATCAAGAAATACATTGGCGAACCAAGACGCGAGGCGCTTGAACTTCTGCTCACCCAGATGGCGCAGCTCTGCCTAAAGAAAAAGAAAATCGAAACGGCGGAGACCACTCCCACGGTCAGTCCTTCGCTCGGCGCCTCCCCGGGAGGCGGCGCGAGTCCCGCGGTGGTGGCGGAAGTCCCGCCGGCGCCCGCGCCGAGTCCAATTCCCAGCGCCAGCCCGGCGGTCGAAATCGATCCGGGGGCGGAACTCGATGGCTTGTTGGGCTCCGCCGAGCAGGACCAAAACGGAACGGCCCGGGCCCGCGTCCTCTTTGCCAAAGCCGAGCTGGCCAGGTTGCGCCGGCAGCCTGTCGAAGAAGAAAAGAATATCGTGAAGATCGCCGAGTTTCATGCGCAAGACCTGAGTCCTCTGCTGCTCGGGCGCGCCGGCGACGAGATGCTGGGCAAACAAAAACCGGATCAGGCCACTGCCTTTTATCAGAGGTTGATGGATGAATTTCCCAAGAGCGACTATCTGGATTTTGCCTACAACGGCCTGGGCGAAATTGCCTTTCAGAAAAACGACTTGAAGAACGCGCTGCGCTATTTCACGAACGGGACCGAGAAAATTGCGGCCTCGCAGAGATTGAAGGATCTGACGGTGGGCCGCGGCAAAACTCTGCTGGCCCTGAACCGCCTGGACGAAGCCAAGAAAGTGTTTGAACAGATCGCCTCGGTACGGGAATGGCGCGGCGAGTCGACCGCCTTCAGTGTTTATTCGTTAGGCGACATCGAAGCGAAGCGCGGACATTGGGCGGAAGCGAATGCGTATTTTCAGCGCGTCTATGTCGGTTATCAAAAGTTCCTTCCCTGGGTGGCAAAGGCCTATCTGCGCAGCGCGGAGAGTTTCGAGAAACTGGGCAAAGCGCAGGAAGCGGCCAACACCTATCGCGAATTATTGCGCAATGAGAAGTTGGCAACCTTTGGTGAGGCGCAGGAAGCGCGCAAACGACTGCAAGCTTTGGGGCAACCGGGATGAAACAGGCAGAGGTCAGAGGTCGGAGGTCGGGGGTCAGAAGCGCGAGCTTCCTGCTCGTACTCATAATCGTGCTCGCCATCGATCCGGCGGTCCCCGCGCAATCGATTATTTTGAAGACCGGACAGAAAGTCGAAACGCTGGGAGTGCGGCGGGAACGCGACATGATCATGGGCAAAGTGCAGGTGGGCACGGGCAGCGGCGAAGTCGGTTACAACGTGGTCCAGATCGCCAAGATCGAATTTCCCGAGCCGCGCGGCCTGAAGACAGCCACCGATTTGATGGCCCAGCGTCAGCCGGAGAAAGCACTGGCCGAGATCGAACCCGTCGTAGCTTACTATGCTTCGTTCAAAGATGTTCCCGGGGCGTGGTGGTCGCAGGCGGCACTCATCAAGGTTTCCGCCCTGACCACCTTGCGCCGTGAGGGCGAGGCCGACGCGCTGGCCGACCAGATTCAGAAAGTGGCGACAGATCCGAACACGGCGCGCGCCATTCAAGTGCGGTTATCCGGCAGTTTGATTCACAAAAAGGAGTTCGAGAAAGCGATCGCCATTTGTGACGCCGCCATCCAGGAGAGCACCGACCCTCCGGTCCTGGCCGACGCCTGGATTCACAAAGGGGACGCCCTGGCAGGCCTGAAGGAATGGGAAGAAGCGCTCCTCGCTTATTTGCACATACCGGTCTTCTATGGCGACCAAACCACTTTTCTCCCTCCGGCCATGCTGGGAAGCGGCCGCGCCTACGCGCGCCTTGATGATACCTCCCGGGCCAAAAAATCCCTGAACGATTTGATCGCGGCTTATCCCAACTCGCCCGAAGCCGCCGCCGCCCAAAGCGAACTGAAGAAGCTGCAAACACCCTAACGACCGCCTCGCCCATTTTATGAAACTAAAACTCCGACACCTCGCACCCTTGTTGTTCGTCGCATTCTGCGTTCTCGCGTCGCCCATTTTCGCCCAGGGTGCTCCTCCCGCGTCCGGGGAAAATGTGCGCGGCAAAACTTTGTGGGAACAGATTAAGGAAGGGGGCTGGGTCATGGTGCCGATCGGACTGTGCTCGATCGCCACGCTCTATCTGATCGGCGATGGAGTTCTGCGCACCTCGCCCAAGAAGGTGGCGCCCCCTGAGCACGAGCAAAAGGTGAAGGAGCTTTTCCGGAATGGCGATTACGTCGCTGCCTATAATTTTACGAAGGAAAATCCGTCGCCGCTCGACAATGTCCTGCGCGTGGGAATCGGTTTGCTCGGCGAAGGAAAGGAAATTGCCGAGGAAGGAATGCTGGGGGAACTCGGCAAGGAAAACTCAAGCATGCAGACCTATATCAGCTATCTGTCGGTTATCGGCGTGACCGCTCCCATGATCGGTCTGCTCGGCACCGTCACCGGCATGATCAAGGCGTTCGCCAAACTCGGCTCTTCCGGGATTGGCGACCCGTCCGGATTGTCGGCGGCCATCGGCGAGGTGCTGGTCGCAACCGCCAGCGGTTTGATCATCGCCATCCCAGCCTTCGGCGCGTTTTATTTTCTGCGTAATCGCGCGGGCGCCTCGCTCCATCGCATTCAGGACATCATCAACAGCCTCTTCCGCAAGATGCCTTATGAGTCGCTGGCCGGCGTTCATCTGGGTGACGAAGAGCTCTATGCCGCCATTCCCAACTGGCTGGTGCAACCCTCCGGCTCCGGTCAAACCGGCCGGATCATGACCCCGGCCGAGTAATCCAAAGGTTCCGAATATGGCATCCGGAGCGGGAGGAGCGGAAGCGGGCGAACCTGAATTTCAGGTTGCGCCCATGATTGATGTCTTGCTGACCATTCTTGTTTTCTTCATGACGATTACATCCGCCCAGGTGTTGAAGGTGGATAAGACCATCACCCTGCCCATCGCCAAGGACGCGCAGAAAAAGGACAATTCTCGCGCGGAAGCGATCGTAAACGTGCGCTGGAAGGACAAGAAAGCGCAGTTCGTTTTCGACGATCGGGTCTTTCCGCAGGCCGCCGCCATGGTCGATCCACTGAAGACGGCCAAGGTAACCGGCGGAAAAAAGGTGACAGGATCGGCCAATCCCACTTTCCGCGCGGTCATTCGGGGGGACCGCGAGGTGCCGGCGGTTTTTGTTTCACAAGCCATGAACGCGTGCGCCGAGGCGGGCATCACCGACATTTCATTCTCCGCCGTGAACAAGGATTAACGCGATGCAACTCGATGTTGACACCGGACTGGGGAGCGCACGCGCCTCGCGTGCTGGCGATGGCGCCTTCGCCATCGCGCACTTTCTTCTCATTCGGGAACATTTTCGGCGAGGGCGCCGAAAACAGCACGCGTGGGCGCGCGCGCTCCCCAGAGGCTGCGGAACCAGCGAAAGGTGAATTAGCGAATATGCGCCTGCAACAAAATCTAAACGAAGGGAGCTTCGGCTTTCAGATCGCGCCCATGATCGATGTCGTTTTTGTCATCATGCTCTTCTTTATGGTCATGGCCGGCGCCGTTAAAATAGAAAATGAATTGAATACGCAGCTGCCCGGCACCGCCTCCACTTCCAGTAGCACCGATTTCGTGGACGAGCAGATCATCACGATTTCGGATACCGGAGAAGTGAGCCTGAATGACGAGCCGTTCGATTCGGCCAAGAGCAGTGAACTTCCGCAGCTCAAGGCCACCCTGATGCGACTCAAGCAAAATGCCGACGCCGCCAAGACACCGGCTGTCGTCACCATTATTAGTGACGAGCAGGCCAAATACAGCCGCACCATCGACGTGCTCGATGCCCTGGCCGTGGCCAAAATCGATAACGTCACCTTCACCGTGAACGAAGAGGAATGAGCGTCGCGGCCGCGGAACCAGCTCCGGAGATCCCCGTTTCCAGGCGCAGATGGCGCCAGAGAATCTTCGGCAGCAAGTTTCTCATCGTGAGTGTCGCCGTTCATTTGCTCTTCGGGCTGGTCGCGGCCTACGTGGTGGTGCAGCGCTACCAGGCCAGCCGGAAGCTGACCTTCAAGGGTGGGCCACCCTCGCCCAATCCCTCCACGCGCTCGCTCGAGCACAAGGTGCAGATGGCCAAGAAACAAAGCACCATGAGCGCGCCCGCCATGGCCAAGCGAATCACCAGCACCGGCTTCTCTAAAGTTTCGCTTCCGGAAATGCCGGCCATGCCGAAGGTGGCCGCGCCCCCTGTCAAAATGAGCGGTGCGGGCGGGGCGGACGTCGGCTTTAACCCGGGCGGAATGACCGCCAGCAGCGGCGGCGGGGCGGGCGGCGCGGCCGTCCCGTTCTTTGGCTTTCGCGAATCAAAAAGCGGCGGAGCGCTGGTCGGAAAATTCTACGACCTGAAACAACTGAAGAACGGCACGCCTTCGAAACTCGACGAACAAAATGGCTTATCGGGCGAGATCGCCAAATTCGTGAACGGCTGGAATGAATCCACCTTCGAAAAGTATTTCGTCGGGCCCAATCCTCTTTATACGACGCAAATTTTTATTCCCAAGATCAACTCCGATCAGGGACCACTCGCCTTCGGCCTGGGAGGACGGGTGCAGCCGAAAATGTGGGCGGTCCATTACAAAGGCAACGTCATACCGACGGAAAGCGGGACGTTCCGGTTTGTGGGAATGGCGGACGATATTCTCGTCGTTCGTTTTAATGGTCGCGTCGTGCTCGACTGCGGATCCATGACGCCGAGCGGGCACGCGCCCCAGAGCTTCTACGCGGGTGCCGGACTGCAACTCGATCCGAAGATGGGCTGGTACAAGGGGCTGGGACGCGGCGACCCGGTGCAAGTGAATGGAGGCGAAAGCTATCCGATGGAAGTGTTGATTGGGGAATGGCCGGGCGGCGATTTTAAAGCGTGGCTCATGATCGAGAAGGAAGGCGTGCAATATGAGAAGGACGCCAAGGGCAGTCCGATTCTTCCGATCTTCAAACTGAGCGACAGCACCGTGACTCATCCGGTGAGCGAGGCCCCGGTCTTCGCAAAGAACGGCCCGGTCTGGAAAGCGGAGAAGGAAAAAGACGCGGCGGGGAAGAAGTAGGAGAACGCCTAACGCCGAACACTAAATTTGGCAAGGTGGCAGGTCGACCAACGGCGGACGACTCTAGGCAGAATTGTTTTTTTAGGTGGGACGCTAGCAGCGTCCCCTACAGATATAATTGAGCGGTAATCACACCGCGATCGGCGCTTTGATTGACGGATGCGGGTCGTAGCCGACGAGCTGGAAGTCTTCGAACTGGAAGTCGTGGATGTTCTTGGTCGCTGGATTGAGTTGCATCCGCGGGAGTGGACGGAAATCACGCGTCAGTTGCTCGCGCGCCTGATCGAGATGGTTCCGGTAGAGATGCAGATCACCAAAGGTGTGCACAAAGTCGCCCGGCCGAAGTCCCGTCACTTGCGCGACCATCATGGTAAGAAGGGCATAGGAGGCGATGTTGAATGGCACTCCCAGGAAGAGATCGGCGCTGCGCTGATAGAGCTGGCAACTGAGTTCTCCCTCCTGCTCGCCTCCGGACGAGTCCGTCCGACCGGCGGACACGTAAAACTGAAAGAGAACATGGCACGGTGGCAAAGACATCTTGTCCACTTCGGCCGGGTTCCACGCGCTCACGATCAATCGGCGGCTCTCCGGGTTTGATTTGATTTGAGTGATGACGCTTTCTATTTGATCCACACGCACGCCATTTTCGCCGCGCCAATCGCGCCATTGCGCGCCATAAACACGCCCGAGATCTCCGGCTTCGTCGGCCCATTCATTCCAGATGCTGACGCCGTGCTCGATCAGGTAGCGAATGTTGGTGTCGCCACGCAAAAACCAGAGCAGCTCGTAAATGATCGACTTGAGATGCAGCTTTTTGGTCGTGAGCAGCGGAAATGTTTCTCGCAGATCGAAGCGCGCCTGCGCGCCGAAGACCGAAATGGTGCCGACGCCGGTCCGATCCGTGCGCTCCTGACCTTGCTCCAGAACGAGCTCCAGCAGGTCGTGGTATGCGCGCACGCATCACCGTATTGAATGTGGCATGGGCTTCCAGTCCATGTTTGAGAATTCATCGGCTCGCCACGGGACGAGTCCGTCCGGTTGGCGGACAGGATGCCGATGCCACGAAGCGTCTACCTTACTCCGCCGCGCGCACTTCTTTATCCAATTCCTGCCGCCGCTCGTTCAGTGTTTGCAGGCGAAGTTGCCAGCGGTGCAGTTGGATGCTGAGCTGATTGATGTAGCCCGTGATCTCGGTGCGCTGCGATTCGTTCTCTTTCAACTGGCGTTTCAGGCTGGCCAAGTGCGTTTGAGCAGCGGCATCGCTGCCGGAGTGAGCGGGCGTCGATGGCACGGGCGTGGGCTTCCCGCACTTCTGGCACGCCAGGGTCATTCCTTGCGCCGCGGCGTCCACCACCAGAGGCGACGAACAATGGATGCAAGCGAAGGTAATGTCGGGCGGACTTTGCAAAACAGGAGGCGCGGCATTTTCCATTCTTGGTGGTGAAAAAGCAGGAGACATACCCGCGGCGAGGCGGGCCTTGTTTAATATCCGAGCGCAAATCCCAAGCCGCTTCCAGTGCAGGGGAGGTGAAAGAGCAGGGTTTACGGGAAGAGATCGAGGCGTAACCAGATGTCGCAGTCGAAGTCAAGCAAACGGGCCATAATGTCTCGTTTAGATAGTATGTCTATTTACTTAAGTAATTGTCATACAGCATGTTAGGCAATCATTGCGGAATGGAACATGCCCTGCTGAAGGTGGGCATGGAGGATTTTAACCAAATGGCAAAAGTTTTAGGTATCGATCTAGGCACCACTAACTCGTGCATGGCTGTGATGGAAGGGGGCGACCCGGTAGTTTTGGAGAATAGCGAAGGCGCTCGCACCACGCCTTCCGTCGTTGCGTTCACGAAAAACGGGGAGCGATTGGTTGGCCAAGCCGCCAAACGGCAGGCTGTCACCAATCCAGCGAACACGATTTTCTCAATCAAGCGTTTCATGGGGCGGAAGTTCGATGAAGTCCGCGAAGAAGAGCATCGCGTCCCCTATAAAGTTGTGAAAGCGGCCAATGGCGACGCGCACGTGCAAGTGGAAGTGAGCGGCGAAACCAAGACGTTCTCGCCGCCCGAAATTTCGGCGATGATTCTTTCGAAGCTGAAAGCCGACGCGGAAGCGAAGCTGGGCGAAAAGATTACGCAGGCGGTCGTCACCGTGCCGGCCTATTTCAACGACTCGCAGCGCAATGCGACCAAGGACGCGGGCAAGATCGCCGGCCTGGAAGTTCTGCGCATTATCAACGAACCGACAGCGGCCTCGCTGGCCTACGGTCTGGATAAGAAGAAGGACGAGAAGATCGCGGTCTATGACCTGGGTGGCGGCACCTTCGACATTTCGGTTCTGGAAATCGGCGACGGCGTCTTTGAAGTGAAGGCGACCAATGGCGATACGCACCTAGGCGGTGACGACTGGGATTCACGCATCATGGATTGGATCGTGAACGAATTTAAGAATGACAGTGGGATCGATCTGACCAAACAGCCGGATGCCATCCAGCGCATCAAAGAAGAAGCGGAGAAGGCGAAGATCGCACTGTCGTCCACGCAGGAATACGAGATCAATCTGCCGTTTGTCACAGCGGATGCGAGCGGTCCGAAGCACATTCAAAAGAAGCTGACCCGGTCGAAACTGGAGCAGCTTTGCGATGATCTTTTCCAGCGGACAGTCCCGCCGGTAAAGGCCTGTCTGGCTGACGCCAAGATTTCCGAGAAAGAAATCAACGAACTGGTGCTGGTGGGCGGCATGACGCGCATGCCGAAAGTAGTCGACATCGCGCGCAGCATTGTGGGCAAGGAACCGCACAAGGGCGTGAACCCGGATGAAGTGGTGGCGATTGGCGCCGGCATCCAGGGCGGCGTGCTCAAAGGAGACGTGAAGGATGTTCTCCTGCTCGACGTGACGCCGTTGACCCTGGCGATTGAGACCGCCGGTGGCGTGGCCACGCCCATGATTCCGCGTAACACGACGATTCCGACCCGCAAGTCGCAGATCTTTTCGACCTATAGCGACAACCAGCCGGGCGTGGAAATTAAAATTTTGCAGGGCGAGCGACCGCTCTCTCGCGATAATAAAAATCTTGGCACGTTCCATCTCGATGGAATCCCGCCGGCCCCGCGGGGCGTTCCGCAGATCGAAGTGACTTTCGATATCGATGCCAATGGCATCCTGCATGTCTCAGCCAAGGACCTCGGCACGGGCAAGGAGCAAAAGATTTCCATCACCGGCAGCTCGGGTCTTTCGAAGGATGAGGTCGAGAAGATGCAGCGCGAAGCCGAATCGCATGCCGAAGAGGACAAGAAGGCGAAGGAAGCGATCGAGATCAAGAACAACGCCGACATGCTCGCTTACCAGAGCGAGAAGCAATTGAAGGATCTCGGGGACAAAGTTCCGGGCGATAAGAAAAAGCAGGTGGAAGACGCCATAGCGGCGGTGCGGGACGCGATCAATCGCAACGACACCGACGCGATCAAGCAGACTTACGACGACCTGCAGAACAAATTCCAGGATGTGAGTGCCGAGCTTTACAAGCAGGCCTCAGCCGGCGCCAGCGCAAGTGCGGGCGCAGCCCAGCCTGGACCGGAAACGCAGTCGCGTCCCGGCCCGGAAGCCGGCGCGGGCGGTCGCAGCGGAAAGGGTGACGTCGTCGATGCGGAGTTCGAGGTCGTCGACGAAGACAAGAAGAAGTAACGAAACAAATTTGCCGGCGGCGGTTTCTCTCAGGAACGACCGCCGGTTCAACCACAAACAAGAAAGAGAGAAAATAATTATGGCAGCAGTGAATGTCAGACCTCTCGGAGATCGGGTGCTGGTGCAGCCGATTGAAGAGACCGAAGTGAAAAAGGGCGGAATCATTATTCCCGATACCGCCAAGGAAAAACCGCAGGAGGGCAAAGTTGTCGCTCTCGGCACGGGCAAGGTGGACGACAACGGCAAAAAAGTGGAGTTCACCGTCAAGAAGGGTGACAAAGTGCTGATCTCGAAATACGGCGGCACCGAAATCAAGATCGGCGGGGACAGCTTCCTGATCATGCGCGAGGACGACATCCTCGGCATTCTCGGTTAACGCTCCTCTCAACTCTCAACTAGAAAATACCAACTAAATTATGGCAGCTAAACAACTACAATTCGATGAGAACGCGCGGCATGCATTGTTGCGCGGCATCGAGAAACTGGCGCGCGCCGTCAAGGCCACCCTCGGGCCGAGCGGACGCAACGTCATTCTCGATAAGAAATACGGCAGTCCCACGATTACGAAAGACGGTGTGACCGTCGCGAAAGAAATCGAGCTGGAAGACCCCTATGAGAATATGGGCGCCCAACTCGTTCGTGAAGTCGCTTCCAAGACTTCCGACATCGCGGGTGACGGCACCACCACGGCCACTGTCCTGGCGGAGTCCATCTACAGAGAAGGACTGCGCAACGTCACGGCCGGGGCCAATCCGACCTCCCTGCAGCGCGGCATCAACAAGGCCGTCGAAGCAGTCGTGAAGGAGCTGGCGAAAATCTCCAAGAAAGTGAGCGACCGCACGGAAATAGCACAGGTTGCGACCGTTTCGGCCAACTGGGACAAAACGATTGGCGAGATCATCGCCGACGCCATGGACAAAGTGGGCAAAGACGGAACGATCACGGTCGAAGAAGCGAAGTCGATTGAGACAACGCTCGACGTGGTCGAAGGCATGCAGTTCGACAAAGGATATCTGTCGCCTTATTTCGTGACCAACGCGGAGGCCATGGAGGCCATCCTCGAGAACGCTTACATCCTCATCCACGAGAAGAAAATCTCGAGCTTGAAGGACATGCTGCCGCTGCTTGAAAAAGTAGCCAAGGCTGGCCGTCCGCTTCTGATTATCGCGGAAGATGTGGAAGGCGAAGCGCTCGCGACTCTGGTCGTGAACAAACTCCGCGGCACCTTGCAGGTCGCCGCAGTCAAGGCCCCGGGATTCGGCGATCGTCGCAAGGCGATGCTGGAAGATCTCGCGGTATTAACCGGCGGGCAGTGTATTACCGAAGACCTCGGCATCAAACTCGAGAACGTAAAACTCGAGGATATAGGGCGTGCAAAACGCGTCACGATTGACAAGGAGAACACCACGATAGTGGAAGGCGAAGGCAAGAAGAACGACATCCAGGGTCGCGTCTCGCAGATTCGTCGCCAGATCGAAGAAACGACCAGCGATTACGATCGCGAGAAGTTGCAGGAACGTCTGGCCAAACTGGCCGGCGGTGTCGCGGTCGTGAACGTCGGTGCCGCCACCGAGACCGAGATGAAAGAGAAGAAGGCACGCGTGGAAGACGCGTTGCATGCGACTCGCGCCGCGGTGGAAGAAGGGATCGTCCCCGGGGGCGGTGTCGCTCTGATCCGTGCGCAGAAGGCACTCGATAACATCAAGGACTTGGAAGGCGACGAGCTCGTGGGCGTGCAAATTGTGCGTCGCGCTATCGAAGAGCCACTCCGCACGCTGGCGAACAATGCGGGGCAGGAAGGCGCGCTCATCGTGCAGGAAGTAAAGAAGCGCAAAGGCAACGAAGGTTACAATGTGGCTACCGGCGAGTACACCGACCTGGTCAAGGCCGGCGTGGTCGATCCGACCAAGGTGACCCGGAGCGCGTTGCAAAACGCCGCTTCCATCTCAGGCCTATTGCTCACCACCGAAGCAATCATCACCGAGCTCCCGGAGAAGGATAAAACTCCTCCGATGCCAGGTGGCGGCGGCGGCATGGGTGGCATGGGCGGCATGGACTACTAAGCCAACTCACTCGAAACAATGAACGAACAGCCGGACTCGAAAGGGTCCGGCTGTTTTGCTTGGTCGGTGCAGGGCGGCGTTTCTTCCCAGGAAGCTGACCGACGCAACGAGCGGACGGTTGATTCAGTGTTGTAGAGGTGCTTGTGCCAGGCACCTGTTGAGAGGACAGGCCGTTGGCCCAACCGCCTCTCTAACGGTTTGGCTCGGGCGAATGATCACGGGCCGCCTGAGATTGTGCTTCTGTTTTGTTTAGCCTCGGACATAGGCTGAAGTTTATGGCTCTCACGAAAGATTACGGCGCGGGATTGATGGCCGATGTTAAGGCCAGGAACCCCGCCGAACCCGAATTTCATCAGGCCGTTCATGAGGTGGTAGAATCGCTCACCCTCGTGCTCGATCGTCACCCGGAGTTTCGCCAGAACAAGATTCTCGAGCGCATCATCGAACCGGAACGGGTCATCATGTTTCGCGTGCCGTGGCGCGATGACCAGGGAGAATTTCATGTGAATCGCGGATTTCGCATCCAGATGAACAGCGCGATTGGGCCGTACAAGGGCGGCTTGCGCTTCCATCGCTCGGTCAACCTCGGCATTCTTAAATTTCTCGCCTTCGAGCAGGTGTTTAAGAATGCGCTCACCACGCTGCCCATGGGAGGCGGCAAGGGAGGGGCGGACTTTGATCCAAGGGGCAAGAGCGACTTCGAAGTCATGCGCTTTTGCCAGGCGTTCATGTCTGAGCTTTTTCGGCACATCGGTCCCGACACGGATATTCCGGCGGGAGACATCGGCGTGGGAGCGCGCGAGATTGGATTTTTATTCGGCATGTACAAGCGACTCCGCAATGAGTTTACCGGGGTCATGACCGGTAAGGGTTTGACCTGGGGTGGCTCGGTCATCCGTCCGGAAGCGACCGGTTACGGCGCGGTTTATTTTGCGGCGGAGATGCTGAAGATGCGCAAGGAAGAGTTGAAAGACAAAGTCTGCCTGGTTTCGGGCAGCGGCAACGTGGCGCAATACACGGTCGAGAAATTAATTTCGCTGGGAGCGCGTCCCGTCACCCTGTCGGATTCGTCCGGTTATATATATGACGAGCCCGGGATCACGCGGGAGAAGCTCGCCTTCGTCATGGACCTGAAGAACGCGCGGCGCGGCCGTATTTCGGAATATGCGGACAAGTTCAAAGGCGCGATCTATACGCCGTTGGACGAAATGTCCGATCATAATCCAATTTGGAATCACAAAGCTCAATGCGCCTTTCCCAGTGCGACCCAGAACGAGATCAACGGCAAAGACGCAGCCAACCTGATCAGGAATGGCGTGTATGTCGTATCGGAAGGGGCCAACATGCCGACGACCATTGAAGGGATCAATCATTTCCTGGAAGCGAAGATCCTCTTTGGCCCGGGGAAGGCGGCGAACGCCGGCGGAGTGGCCACGTCCGGTCTGGAGATGGCGCAAAACAGCATGCGCATTTCCTGGACGCGCGAGGAAGTGGACAATCGCCTCTACAACATCATGAAGACCATCCACGAAGTCTGCCATCGCACGGCCGAGAAATACGGCACGCCCGGCAACTACGTGAACGGCGCCAATATCGCGGGCTTCCTGAAGGTCGCGAATGCCATGATGGATCAAGGGCTGGTATGATTGGATCGCGCTGGCCCGGAATGGGAGTGAGATGAATCCGCCCGGCGGCTACGGCGTCGTTCCGCGCCCGCTCACGTTTGCCTTCGCGGTCCCCTGTTTTAACGAAGCGCAGAACCTGCCCGCACTTCTCCCGGTCCTGGATCGCACCAGGGTCGATGGCCGTGCGGCCAGCCGGTTTGTCATCGTGAGTGACGAGTCGAAAGATGGCACGAACGAGATCGTGACGGAATTCGCCAAGAGCACATCCACGCCGGTGAAGCTGATCGTCAACGAGCGGCGAGGCGGGAAGCCGGCCGCCATCAACCAATGTCTCGCAGAATTGCGCGACATCGAAATCATCGTCATGATTTCTGGTGATGTTCTTCCCAGGGATGAGTGCATTGCTTTGCTCGTCCGTGAATTCAAGGATCCGTCCGTGGGGGTGGCGGCCGGTCGTTCCGTTCCGTTTGGAATAGAAGGGAATTTGGCTTTTGAAATTACATGTCTGATGTGGTCGTTGCACCACGTCATTGCTACGAGGTTTCCCAAGTCCACCGAGGTCACGACTTTCAGAAATGTGGTGAATGCGATCGATGAGACCTCGTTCGTTGATGAGGCGGAACTGGAGGTGTCGCTTCTCCGTAAAGGGTTTGCCGTCCGTTATCTGCCGCAGGCACAGATCCTCAGTCCCGCTCCGTTGCGCCTGGCCGACTATATCACCCAGAGAGCCGTGGTGACGCTTGGTTATTTGCGGTTGAGACGCAAACGCGGACACTCGATGAAGACGCAAAGTCTGGCGGAGCGATTGCGAGCCATCGCCGTGGTTTGGCGAACGCAGCAGGTTCGGATCCCCATTCTGCTACTGGCGATTGGCGTGGAAATCATCGTGCGCGCCTGGGCCTGGGCTCAGTTCCTGGCCGGAACGAAGCGGAACGGAATCTGGGGTCGCTCGGAATCAACCAAGCGCCCCTGTGCCCTGGCCTTGCTGGAATCGTAGAGAGCCTCCTCGGTCCGCCCCCGATTTCCCGAACGGGAGCTCCTTTCCAATTTACCGCCGAACCTGGCTGTAGCGTCGCAACCCTTATGCGATATCTAACTACTCTTTTCCTGACTGTGGCCTTCGCTTCAATGATCCAGGCCGCGACCCCTCCGTCGGAGTCTTCCATCCATGAATTGATGCGAGCCATGCAATTGGAGACCCTGCTCAACCAAACCCTCAAACAGATGGATGAGGGAATGGGCAAGGGGATGGAGCAGGGATTAGTCTGACAGGCAGGGACGCACGCCAAGGGCCTCCGGGTTTTTCGAGGGAAGAATCGGTGGATCAGCGACTTATGCGCGAATAAATTGCGCAACCAACTCCCTTGTCGGGATCTTACGGTGAGGGCGTATTCATCTTGACAGCCTAACGGCGATTCGCTATAACCGATCCGATTCCGTAACCCGACGTTTCAACCCCGAAAGCATTCGGGGCCGGAAGGCCGCTTTCCGCGATCTCAGTTTTGAAGGGAGGCCGGGTCAGCTTCGTGAGCCGCGACATTTGATGCCGAGGGCGAGGTTGGTTCAGGTTCCAAGCGGAACTGGCGCAGTAGACGAACCGCCGCCGCCAATAAGGAGATGCGAATGAAATCGAGCCCGCCGGCCAATAGCCTTGAGCGTTTTCCGAGGTGCGATCAACGATGAAGAAACTTCTTCTGTCGGTAATTGCGATTGGCATCTCGAGCGCCAGCCTTTTGCTATCCACGGCCCACGCCGCCACGATCACCGTCGAAAACACAAACGACAGCGGCGTCGGCTCACTGCGCCAGGCATTAATCGCCACGAACCCCGGCGACACGATCACGTTCGATCTCGGTGCCGGGCCCCACACGATCACACTGACCAGCCAGCTCCTTATCGACCACGATCTTACTATTATCGGATCGGCGACAGATCCTGTTACAATTAGCGGCGGTGGAACCACTAACCTCTTTCTCGTAACAGCCGGGACAGTTGAGTTAGCTAACTTCACGGTCACCTCCGGCGAGGGTGGTGCGCTGGAAGCAACGAATGGGACGAGCGTAGTGACTGTGCGCAACATGCTTTTCACAGGCAATCACGTCTACGGCAGTGGTGGCGCGATGCGGGTCACCAACGGCGCCACCCTGAATGTGGATAACAGTACCATTTCAGGGAATACTGGAACGCACGGCGCCGGCTTTTATAACGGCAGCGGGATCCTCAATCTGCGTAGCGTAACGGTGACGAATAATTACGCGAATGGCGATCCTGGAAATGGAATCCAGTGTTACTACCCAGGAGAAGGGGGAGCGATCGATGTTGGCGGTACAGTAACAATTGGCAATAGCGTTCTGGCGGGAAATGCGGCGTGCAATAATGCGTTGGCAGATATCAACGGCCCTTATACTGATCTGGGTTACAATATAGTAGGTGGCGACCCGATGCTTCAGCCGCTCGCAGCCAACGGCGGTCCAACCCGCAGCCACGCTCCCCAGCCAAGCAGCCCAGCAATCGACAAAGGTAAAGCCTTTAGCCTAACGACTGATCAACTCGGAAGCGCGCGGCCGGCCCGTTATGACGACCGGATCGTGCCGCCCGCGGGCGGCGACTTCAGCGATATCGGCGCGGTCGAGCTAGCTACGCCAGTTTGCACGCCGCCACCGGCGGGTCTGGTCGGCTGGTGGCCGGGTGATGGCAATGCGCATGACATTCAGAACCACAACGATGGCTCGCCCTCGGGCACCGTGACCTTCGCACCAGGTCTAGTTGGGCAGACCTTCAACTTTAATGGCACGAGCTTTGAGACTATTGGAACTACAGGCGTTCTTAATATAGCGGGCAATCAAATCACTCTCGATGCCTGGGTGAACCCGAACGACAGCACTAAGAACGGTGTTTATCTTGGCAAAGCGAACTCCGGCCAAAACGACTATGCCTTATTCCTGCTGGGCGGATTGACAGGCTGCATCAGAACGTCTGACGGCGCTGAGCACTTTCTCTACACGGGCTTTGTGCCTCCGGCCGGCCAGTGGACCCACATCGCGATGACCTACGACGGGGCCAATGAGATTGTCTATGCCAATGGTGTAGAGCTGGCGCGGCTGGCTTTTAGCGGCAACATAAGAGACGAAGGCGTTCCCTTCTTCATTGGCGGAAGGAACGGGGATTTTCCGGCTAATGCTCTGTATATCAATGCCAAGGTTGACGAAGTAGAAGTTTTCTCCACCGCGCTTTCGCAGGGCGATATCCAAGCCATCTATAACGCAAGCTTGCAGGGCAAGTGCCGATCGTGCACGCCGCCCCCACCGGACATGGTGGCATGGTGGACTGGCGATGGTCACGCGAATGACATTCAGGGTAGTAATCACGGCACGTTACAGAATGGGGCGACCTATGCGGCTGGCAAAGTGGGACAAGCGTTCAGTTTTGATGGCGCGAACGCCGTTGATCAAGTGAACGACAATCCCGCTTGGGACTTCGCGGGCGATTTCACGATTGATACCTGGGTGAACTTTACGTCCATTTCTGGGACGGACGTGTTTGTAGCGCATACCGACGGGCCCGGCTTTAAAAACAAATGGGTTTTTTGGCTTCACAACGGAGGGCTGGAATTCCATCGGAATACCCCTGTCGGTGGCCCCACTTACGTGACCAGCGACGCGGCCTTCATTCCGACAGTTGGTCGCTGGTATCACGTAGCCCTCACTCGCAGTGGAAGCACCTGGCGGTTTTTTGTGGACGGCGTTCAGAATGGCAGCGATCAAACGGCTGGCGATCCCGTTCCAGATGCCAGTCAGCCCCTAACTCTCGGAAAGGCTGAGGCGGTTCCGTCGCTCAATGGATTGCTCGACGAAGTAGAAATCTTTAATCGTGCCTTAACTGCTTCAGAAGTCGCGGCAATTGCCGACGCGGGTAACGCGGGCAAATGCGTGCCTCCGCCGTCCGCCCTTATCTACTCTGCGAACCCGGTGACTTACACCAACGGCCAGGCGATCACGGATAATACCCCGTCGAGCAGCGGTGGCGCGGTGACCGGCTACTCGATTTCTCCGGCCATGGCTACGGGATTATCTTTCAGCACGGGCAGTGGTGTGATCAGCGGCACGCCGACGGCACTGTCCGCTGCCACGGACTACACCGTGACGGCGAGTAACTCGGGCGGCGCCACGACAGCCAGCGTTAATATCACGGTCGTGGCCCCGCCGATGATCGGAAGCTTCACGGCGGCAAAGACGACTATCACTTCAGGAACGAGCACAACGATTACCCCGACGTTCTCGGGAGGGACTGGCGTGATCGACAAAGGAATCGGCGCCGTGACGAGTGGCGTGGCTACGACAGTCAGTCCCACGAGCACGACCACCTATACTTTGACCGTTACAAACGCGGCTAATGACTCGAGTACGGCCACGGTCACCATTACGGTCGTAGCTCCTGTGGGTGCCAGCTTGACGGCGGCAAAGTCGACGATCACGACGGGAACGAGCACAACCCTGACCCCGACGTTTTCGGGAGGGACTGGTGTAATCAACAATGGAGTCGGCGCTGTAGACAGTGGAGTAGCTAAGACAGTTAGCCCCACGAGCACGACCACCTACACACTGACCGTTACAAACGCGGCGAATGACTCGGCTTCGTCCACCGTCACCATCACGGTCGTGGCACCGCCGATGATCGGAAGCTTCACGGCGGCAACGATGACGATCACGACGGGAACGAGCACGACTCTCACCCCGACCTACTCAGGAGGGACTGGTGTGATCGACAACGGAGTCGGCGCTGTCACGAGCGGGACGGCTAAGACAGTTAGCCCCACGAGCACGACCACCTATACGTTGACCGTTACAAACGCGGCTAATGAATCGGTTACGGCCACTATTACCATAAACGTACAGCCCGCGTTTCAGGTTTCATCAGCTTCTCCGGTAGATGCTGCAACGGCCCTCGCACGTAATACGCCGATCAGCGTGACTTTCAACAGGGCGGCAACCGTTTCCACTATTACGACCAATACTTCAAATACAACCTGCAGTGGTTCGATTCAGGTGTCGAAGGCGAGCGATAACTTCTCAACCTGTGTCCAAATGACGGGCGCTCCGACAGCTAGCAACGGCGACGCCACGTTTACTGTCCAACCGGCCGCAGTGTTAGATGCTTCCCGCACCTATATAATTCGTGTCACTACCGGGGCCAAGGATTCCGGCGGACTCGCCCTTGACACGGCGTTCACTCAAGGAACCGGCTTCACAACGAAATCAGTTTTTGCGGTGAGTTCAACCACGCCCGCTGATGGGGGAACAGCAGCCGCCAACTCAACGATCAGCGTGAGCTTCAATGCGGCCGCAGCGCCTGGCTCAATCACAACTAATACGGCAGGCACGGCCTGCAGCGGGAGCTTGCAGGTCTCGGGCGATAACTTCGCATCGTGCGTCGCAATGACGGGGGCGCCGGCAGCAAGCGTGGGTAACGCGACATTCACGGTCACCCCCTCGAGCGGCCTGGCTCCGGGCACTTATCGGATTCGTGTGACCACTGCGGCGCAGGACGCAGACGGCATTTCTCTGGTGGCGCAATTCGCGCAAGCGTCCGGCTTTAGTGTAAACCAAGCGCCGGCCTTCACAAACGGCCCTCCTTCGCCTGGTGAGGTGGGCACCGCTTACACGTTCAACTACACCGCCAGTGGCTTCCCTGCGCCGACTTTCAGTATAACTAGCGGTAACCTTCCTAATGGGCTTACCCTAAGCAGCGGCGGAGCTATAAGTGGGACGCCTACCGCGGCTGGCACCTACAGCAATATCACCGTCACAGCGAGTAACGGCGTTTCACCCGTTGCCACGCAAACTTTTAGTCTAACCATAGTTAAGGCAACCCCGACCATTACGTGGAGTAATCCGGCAGATATTACGTATGGGACCCCGCTGGATAGCACCCAACTGAATGCGACCGCGTCGGTAGCGGGGTCATTCACTTACACTCCTATTGCGGGGACCGTACTTAACGGTGGGAACAACCAGACGTTATCGGTGAGCTTTGTTCCGAACGACACAACCAATTACGATAACGCTTCGAAGAATGTCTCCATCAACGTTCTCAAGGCGACGCCGACAATCACCTGGAGTAATCCGGCAGACATCACCTATGGGACGGCGCTGAGCGGAACCCAGCTTAATGCCAGCGCTTCTGTGGCGGGCGCATTCAGTTATTCGCCGCCTGCCGCTACCGTCCTGAATGCTGGCGCGAATCAGAACCTCTCGACCGCCTTCACACCGACGGACACAACGAACTACAACAACGCTGCGAAGACCGTGACCATCAACGTTCTGAAAGCAACGCCCGTAATTACCTGGAGCAATCCAGCGGACATTGTTTATGGGACAGCACTGAGTGGAACACAACTCAACGCGACCACGCCAGTGGCTGGCTCGTTCAGCTTCACGCCTCCTTCGGGAACAGTGCTTAACGTGGGCAACGCCCAAACCTTGTCGACCACCTTCACACCGACGGACACGGCGAACTACACCAACGCTGCGAAGAACGTTTCGATCACGGTGAATCCCCGGGTCGCGCCCAAGATCACGAGCGCGAAGAGCGCGACCTTCCGCGTCAACCAGCCTGCGACCTTCACGGTGACAACAACGGGGACGCCCACGCCGGCCTTAAGCGAAACGGGCACACTGCCCAGAGGTGTCACTTTCACCGACAATCATGACGGCACCGCCACCATTGCCGGGACGCCGACGGCGAAGAAAAGCTTTTCCTTAACCATCACGGCTGATAACGGCACGCCGCCCAACGCGACGCAGAAGTTCAAACTGAAGGTGGCAAAGTAAGAAGCGCGCGCTCGCTCCGTCTCAGGATAGAATAACACGCTTTCTGATTTGGCTTCCGCGGAAGCCAGCTGTACCGTCGCAGCCTTTATGCGATATGTAATTAGCTTTTTCCTGATCATGGCCTGCGCGTTGATGACGCAGGCCGCCACCCCATCGGAGTCGACCATCAATGAATTGATGCGCGCCATGCAGTTGGAAACGCTGCTCAATCAGGCCCTCAAGCAGATGGATGAGGGAATGGCCAAAGGCATGGAGCAAGGCCTGCAAAAATCCATCCAAGGCAAGGAATTGAATCCGGCGCAGAAAGCCGCGGTCGAAAAATTCCGCACCAAATTCGAACAGACGGTGAAAGAAGAACTTTCTTTCTCCAAAGTGAAGGACATCTACCTGCAGTCCTACAAGGAGACGTTCACGCAGGAAGAAGTCGACGCCATCACCACGTTCTATAGATCCCCGGCGGGCAAAGCGATCACCGAGAAGTATCCGACCGCCATGCAGAAGGCTAATTCACTCATGCAATCGCGCATCAGCCCGCTCACGGTGAAGCTTCAATCCATGCTGGAGGATTTCGTGCGTCAGCTGGCCACCACCAAGTAGGGCCCGAACGGCGGAGCTGTTTGTGAGTGACTCCCCGAAAAGTCCGGCCGAGGCTGTCGGGGGGATGCTTTATTTTGGCCGAATGCTGGACAAAATCCGGCGCCAGGCCCGCGGCGAACTGGGCCAGGACTACCAGGCGAACCTGGGAGGGGCCAGGGCCGCTGATGGCGCCTGCTCGAATTTTCTCCGCGTAAACTATGAAGATGTGCGAGCGCGCGTGCTGGCCGGCGGGAGCGATGAAGAAATCCTGGAGTGGTGTTTCGAGAGGGGCCGTCGCCTGAACGCGGGGGACCTGGTCGTCTGGAACGGATTTGTTTCCAAACTCGGCTGGCATGACTTTGCCACGCCCAACTTGGAACGCACCAAAAAAGAGCTGGGCCTGGAAGGCCGCGACGACATTCAGACCATGGGCCAGCTGATTGATTTCGAAGAGAATCGCAAAACCTGACGAGCGGTTAAGGGAAGATCCGGCCCGCTTCCCCAGACCTGTCCTCGTTCGGACGGAACGGAGATTACAGAAGGCTGGCCAGTTAGATGGTGACTTGTTAGCCTGCGCGTTCTATGAATATACCTCGCCTTCTGCTGGCCATCGTCGTCGCCTTCCTTGTCGTCTTCGGAACGGACTATCTCATCCATGGAGTCTGGCTCATGCCGGATTACAAGGCCACCCAATCGCTCTGGCGCCCCGATGCGGAGATGCAGACTCACTTCCTTTGGATGTTGCTCGCCCAATTTCTGTGTGCCGCGACCGCCGCCATCATTTGGGCGATGGGCTTCGCGGGTCGTTCTGTTTCCACCGGAATTGTTTTCGGTTTGATCATGGGAATGTTCCAGTAAGTATGGGTGATGATTAATTACGTCGTTATCCCAATGCCCGGCGATCTTGCCGCAAAATGGTATTTCAGTGGTTTGGGGCAGGCCGTGTTGCTGGGCATCGTCCTGGCCCTCGTTTACAAGCCGCGCGCGGCGACGTCCTGAAATAGACAAATATTTCGCCGGAACGGCCATCGGAAAAGCCGCCAGCCACCCTGATGAGCCGGCCCAGGACCGCGGAGACGCTTGGGAGAATTGAAGATCCCAGCCTTTCTGACACAGTCTCAGGATGTGCGAATCCCGACTGCTTTTTTCATTGGCCTTGTTTCTCGTTTGCTCGTCGCTTTGCCCTTCGCTGTCTGAGGCCCAATCCGGTGCGGTTTCTGGATCACCCGCACCCACCGCCACGGCGTCGCCGTCCCCGAGCGCGACGCCCATGGTTTTTTCGCCGCAAACGCTGGCTGATCTGAAACAGTTGCAGCAGGCGGCTTTGACGAGCGATTATGCCTATCGGCAGGTGGCTCATCTTTCCAATAACATCGGGCCGCGCCTGAGCGGATCGGCCCAGGCGGCCAAGGCGGTAGAATATGTGGCCGCCGAATTGAAGAAGATCGGCTGTGAAGTGCAGCTCGAAAAAGTGATGGTGCCGCATTGGGTGCGCGGCGAAGAGACCGCTGCCCTAACGGAATTTCCCGGACAAGCCGAGAAGACAACTCAGAAAATCCTGTTGTGCGCGCTCGGACAGAGCGTGGCTACGCCAGCGGAGGGACTCACGGCCGACATCATTGCCGTCAAAGATTTCGCTACCTTGAAGGCGCTGCCTCGGGAAAAAGTAGCCGGCAAAATTGTGCTTTTCACCTATGCCTTCGACAAACAAATCGCGGCGGAAGGACGCGGTGGCGAAGCCTACGGTGAGGCGGTGGTTTATCGCAGTGAAGGACCAAGCGCGGCGGCGCGCCAGGGCGCAGTCGCCTGTCTCATTCGTTCGGTGGGCGGCGCGGAGTATCGGATTCCACACACCGGCCAAACGAGATACGCCGACGACGCGCCCAAAATTCCCGCCGGTGCGGTCACCTCGGAAGATGCGGATCTGATTACGAATCTCACGCAACAAGGTGCGGTGAAGATGAGGTTAACGATGACGCCGCAGACTTTGCCGGAGGTCGAGAGCTATAATGTCATTGGAGACCTGAAGGGCAGCGAACACCCCGAGCAGATTGTCATCGCGTCGGGTCATCTGGATTCATGGGATCTGGGGACTGGCGCAATTGACGACGGCGCCGGGGTGGCCGTCTCGATGGAGGCGGCCAACCTTGTGCAAAAACTGCATCTTCATCCGAAGCGGACGATTCGTGTCGTTGCCTGGATGAATGAAGAAAACGGCACCGCCGGGTCCAAGGTTTACGCCCACGATCATGAACAGGACATGGCGAATCATTTTGGCGTGATGGAAACAGACGGGGGCGCGGGACATCCGATCGGACTGAACATGAAGGGCAGTTCGGAGTTGAAGTCGATGCTCGCACCGGTCTCGGCAATTCTGCAGGAATCCGGTGCGGGCATGGTCAATTTTGTCGATCATTGCGGTGCCGACATTGAGCCGATGGAGAAGGCGGGGGTTCCGGCGTTCAGCCCGATTCAGGATAGCCGCTTCTATTTTAATTATCACCACACGGCCGCCGATACGCTCGATAAGATTATTCCGAAAGAGCTGGCCGAGAATTCCGCGGTGGTTGCGGTTACGACCTATGCGCTGGCCAATAGTGAACGGCCGCTCCCGCGCACCGCCGCCGTCGAAAAATAAAACGTTCCGAAGCAGCCTATCGTTAACGCCGGCTGCGATATCGTTCGCGCGGCAGACCGTAGAAAAAGACGGGCAGGACGACGACGAGAACGGCGAGAGCGATGGTCGCATCGCGGAAGAGAGCGGTTAAAGACTCTTGGGGATACCGTTCGGAGAGGGCCAGTGTGGCTATCCCGGTCAGCAGGACCAGCGCAAGACTCTCCAAGAGAAGAAACGTGACGCATTTCTTGCGGCTCCGGCTGCGATAGGAGGCCAACTGGGGGGTCTCAGCCGGAGGAACCGAGATCGGGCGGGCCTGGCCATTGGGGGAAACATATTCTCGCCCGGAGACAAGGGGTTGTTCGATCTCAGTTGAAGCGGTGAAAGACATAGAAAATGGGCAAAAAGAGATCGATTCCGAGGGTCTGAATGGCCGTAATTTTAATGATTATAGCATATTTCTGAAAACTCCGCGAGCGGTCCCCTTAAATCACGAAATAAGCGGGACAAACCCGCCTTCTCTTTACCGGATAGCTGCGCCGCGTAGCTTCCCGCCTATCATGGCGGTCACAGAAGATCAGGTGAAGGACGCTCTGGCTCGGGTGAAATATCCCGGGTTCAGTCGCGACATTGTTTCGTTCGGCCTGGTCAAGGCCATCGGCATTGAGGACGGCCACGTGCAGGTCCAGCTAGCCATCGCCACAAACGACCCGAACATTCCGGCCACGATCAAACGAGAGGCGGAAAGCGCACTGCAGCAGATCGGTGGAGTGCAGGCCGCCAAAGTGTTGATTGATATCCAGGCGCCTCCGGCCGGAGCAGGCGCCGGAGCCGGCGTGGGCGCGACGCAGCTCCCCGGGATCAAGCATGTCGTCGCCGTGGCCAGTGGAAAAGGCGGGGTCGGCAAATCGACCGTCGCGGCCAATCTGGCGGTCGCGCTGGAAAAAACCCAGGCCCGGGTCGGCCTGTGTGACTGCGACATTTACGGGCCGAGCATTCCCCTGATGTTCGGGTCGCGCGAACGGCCCATGGCGACGGAGGAGAATCGGATTGTGCCGATCGAGCAATACAACCTGAAGCTGATGTCGATGGGATTCCTGCTCGACGATACGTCCCCCGCCATTCTGCGTGGACCGATGGTAACGCGTTACACGCAGCAGTTTCTGCGGCAGGTGGAATGGGGCGAACTCGATTATCTCGTGCTCGATCTGCCTCCGGGCACCGGCGACATTCAGCTCACCATTGTGCAAACGGTGGCGCTGGCCGGAGTCATTATTGTGACGACCCCGCAGGAAGTCGCGCTGATCGATGCGCGCAAAGCGGCCACCATGTTCGAGAAGGTGAACGTGCCGGTCCTCGGTTTAATTGAGAACATGAGTTACTTTCTCTGCCCGAGCGACGGACAGCGTTACGATATTTTCGGCAACGGCGGGGGCGAGCGCGAAGCCAAGCGTCTGCGTGTTCCTCTGCTGGGGCAGATTCCAATCGACATCGCGACCCGCGAAGCAGGCGACCGCGGAATGCCGATTGTGGGCGAAGATGAGCGATCGCCCGTGGCGGCGGAGTTCCTGCGCATCGCCAAACATCTGCGCGAAACGCTGCTGTAAAGACCCCACGGCGCTGTCATCCTGAGCCAGCCTCGCCAAGGCGGGGGCGAAGGACCTCCCATGCGTTCCGTTGATTACACAAGGTGCATGGAGTGACCCCGTCTGGATCGGCGAGGTCCTTCGCCTGCGCTCAGGATGACAGCGTGGAGGCAAGTGTCGGCCAGGATTAATCAGCAGCGGTCGCCACGACAGCGAGGAGCCGTAGAGAGGAGGAAAAGCTAAAGCGACTCAGAAAGAGAGCCGATTGTCCGGCTCACGCTTTGGCTCCGGCTCCGGCAGTTTGACGCGGTTGGTGATGACCAGTCGCTTATCGCGCGCCGGTCTCATTTCGAAATGTCCACCATAGTCGCAATTATCGCACCAATGGCGCGCCGCACTCGGCAACCGCTTGCGAAGACCGCATCGGTCGCAGATGAACAGCTCTTTCTTCATCAACGCCATGGCTATATCTCAACGCAATTCGCCAAAAAGCAAAACGCAAAACCTTTCCCAACGTTTCCTCAGCGGAGCGGGCCTGGCCTTCGCCTCCAGCCTAACGAAACAATAGGCGCGCGAATTAAGCGGGCCTATTGCATAAAATCTCCCGTTTTGGATTTTCGCCCAATCTTTGTCTGCCTGCAGTCAGGCGGACCTGCGCGCACCGGACGAGCGTGGAGTGCGGCGCGGGGCGGCACGGGAGGTTGATCCGGTCTGAAGGGTGAGCTCGAACGGCCCGGTCGCGCGGATCACGCGTGCTCGGTCAGACGCCAGTCCGCTCGAGAGAGGACCTGATCCGGCCTGGCCACCGGACATTTTGCGCATGTTTTACCAAATAGGTATGGCCGATGCTTCGTCATATAACTGTTGACCAATTCTTGATTCTATGGAAAAAGGTCGCCCCATGCCCACTATGCAAGAGGATCGAACCCAGTTCGTTAAGAACTCGGTGCTCTACAAAGAGTTCCTGGCCGAACGCGAGGAAATCCTGAAGCATAAATGGATTGAAAGCGAGAAGGCCGGGACCGATATCGGGTTTGAGAAGGCGCTGCTTGACTGGATTGTGAAACATCGCTCCAGTTGGAGAGACAAAAGACTGAAGGAGGGGACCAAGAAAACCTCCTGATTTTTTTGTTCCTTTAATGCGATCCTGCGAGGTCGCGAAGGAATACGATGAACGACCCCAAACAGTCAGAAACGGCCGGTCTCCCGGTCATGGATGCGCCGGCCATTGAACGTGCTCTGCGCCGGATCGCGCACGAGATTATCGAGCGGAACCCGGAACTTCATTCCGTGGCTCTCGCCGGGATTCCTTCGCGCGGCACCGAGATTGCCCGGCGCATCGCCGGCTTCATTCGTGCGATTGAGCAGAAAGAAATTGCGACCGGCATCATTGATGTGGCCATGCACCGGGACGACGTCGGCACCCGCGCGGAGTTACCGGTCGTGCGCGCGTCGCAGCTCCCGCTTCCGCTGGAAGGCCGCACCATCATTATTGTCGATGACGTTTTTTACACGGGCCGGACCGTGCGCGCAGCCATGGATGCGATTGGATCGTTTGGACGTCCCGCCCGGATCCAACTGGCCGTGCTGATCGATCGCGGCCATCGCGAGCTGCCAATCCGGGCTGATTACGTCGGCAAAAATTTACCCACAGCACCGCCTGACAAGGTGCGGGTGAGACTGGGCGCCGAAGGAGAAGATGAGGGAGTGTGGTTAATCAAGGCATGAGCATGCGCTGGACACGGAAAGACCTGCTGGGACTGCGCCAACTAAGCGCCGAGGAAATTCATTTCATCCTCGAGACGGCTGACGCTTTCAAACAGGTGGGAACCCGCGAGATAAAAAAAGTGCCGGCCTTACGCGGAAAGACGCTGATTAATTTCTTCATTGAGCCGAGCACGCGCACACGCACTTCCTTTGAATTGGCGGCGTTCCGGCTGAGCGCTGATGTCATTAACATTTCGGCCAGCACCTCCAGTTTGACAAAGGGCGAGACCCTCAAGGACACGGCTCGCAACCTGGAGGCATTGCACGCGGACATTCTGGTTCTGCGTCACAGTTCGGCTGGCTCCGCGCAATTTCTCGCGCAACGCTTGAAGACAAGTGTCATCAATGCGGGAGACGGCGCCCACGAACATCCCACCCAGGCGCTGCTCGATCTCTATACGATTCGCGAGAAACGACAAAAGATTGCCGGCCTGCACGTCGTCATCATTGGGGATATCCTGTTCAGCCGGGTGGCGCGTTCGAATATTTTCGGCCTGACCAAGCTGGGCGCCCGCGTCACCCTGGTGGGGCCGAGCACGCTGGTCCCGCGTGAACTGGAAAAGCTGGGGGTAACGGTCTCGCACAAAGTCGACGAAGTGCTGCCGGAAGCAGATGTGGTCAACCTCCTGCGCATCCAGCATGAACGGCAGCGCAAAGAATACTTCCCAGGCATCGGTGAGTACAGGCGGCTTTTCGGCCTAACAAAAGAACGAGCCCGGACTCTGAAGCCGGATTGTTTAATCATGCATCCGGGCCCCATCAACCGCGGAGTCGAGATAGACAGCCAGGTAGCGGATGGCTTGCAGAGTGTGATTCTCGACCAGGTCACCAATGGCCTGGCCGTGCGCATGGCCGTGCTCTATTTGTGCGGAGGAATTGCGCCGTGATAGGAAGAAGGCTCTTCTGCTCGATGGGGAGCGCACGCTTCCAGCGTGCTATTCGCGGCATCCTGCCGCGACTTCCTTGGACCAAACCGGGAAATGTTCGGCAGAATGCCGAACACGGCACGCTGGAAGCGTGCGCTCCCCCAAGCAGTGGGAGATCGTGATGAGCGCGCAGACCATTATTCGAAACGGGCGGATCATCGACCCGGCCAACGGGCGCGATGAGGTGGCTGACATCACCATCCTCGACGGAAAAATTGCCCAACCTTCCGAGCTGAAGCGCGGCCAGTCCGAGATCGAAGAGATCGATGCGAGCAGGTTGGTCGTGGCACCCGGGCTGATCGACATGCACGTACATCTGCGCGAGCCGGGTTTTGCCCACAAGGAAACGATCGCATCGGGGGCACGCGCCGCCGCCGCGGGCGGATTTAGCACGGTCGTTTGCATGCCGAACACCGCGCCCGCGGCGGATAATGCGAGCACCATTGCCTGGATCAACGACCGCGCGGCGGAGACGTCGTGCGTTCATATTCTGGCGACAGGCGCAATTTCGAAAGACCTCGCGGGAGAAGAACTGGCGCCGATTGGATCACTCGCCCAGACCGGCGTCGTGGCCCTTACGGATGACGGGCATTGCGTGCAGAATCACGAGGTGATGCGCCGAGCGGTCGAATACGCGCGCATGTTTGATCTCCCGGTGCTGGATCACTGCCAGGATTACAACCTCGTGGGGAACGGCGTGGTCCACGAAGGCTACTGGAGCACGCTGCTCGGGCTGCCCGGCTGGCCGGCGGCGGGCGAGGAAGCGATCGTGATGCGAAATATTCTTCTGGCCGAACTTTGCGACCATCGCATTCATTGCCAGCACATCAGCTCGGCCGGCAGCGTGCGGTTATTGCGCGAAGCGCGGGGACGCGGGATCAAGATCAGCGGCGAAGTGTGCCCACACCACATTGCGCTGACGGACGAGGCGATTCAAAACTTCGATACGAACTACAAGATGAACCCGCCTTTGCGCTCACAGGCGGATGTGGACGCGTTACTGGAAGGGATTGCGGATGGCACTCTCTCCATTCTGGCGTCGGATCACGCGCCCCATGCCGACTTCGAGAAAGAAGTGGAATTCGATATGGCGCCGTTCGGGATTGTCGGGCTGGAAACGGAAGTGGGGTTGTTCCTTGATCTGCTCGTGCACAAGCATCGCAAGATTGACTTGGCGCGCTTTGTCGAGATGTACACGGCGGAGCCGGCAAAATTACTGAACCTGGATGCGGGAACGTTATCGGTCGGGGCCACGGCGGACGTTACACTGATCGATCCCGATCTCGAGTGGACGGTGCGCGCAGCGGATTTTCAGTCCGCCTCGCGCAACACTCCGTTTGACGGCTGGCCGCTGCGAGGGCGGGCGGTGCGGACGATCGTGGGTGGCAAGACGGTTTGGAAATTGTAAGGGCCGGCGGACAAGAGTGAGCTGCTGTGCGGCTGGAGGTTGAACATGGCGCCACCCAGGCCAGCGGTGAGAACGAACGTGGTGGAACGGTTTCTCCCCTGGCACGCCGTAGCCTCGGCGAAGGAGGCGAGGGCGTGGCCAAGGGGTGTGAGCGCCGGCGGCGCTCAAATAAGCGGCTCCGCCGCGTAAGGTTTTAACATCGTGCTCGGAGAGCCCGATCCACCTTGGCCGGTCGCCGGAACGAGCGTGGTGGAGGGTGGGGCGCCGCGCGGTCGGCGCCGGGAGATTTTGGGAGTCAGCCGGTATAACCGCCGCTGATGTAGTTCTCGAGATGCGCGATGGCCGCGCTTTGGCTGGCGATCACCCATTTGACCAGGTCGCCGATGGAAATGATGCCGATGATTTTGTCGCCATCCATCACCGGCAAATGGCGAATTCGTTTATCTGTCATCAAACGCAGACACGTTTCCACGCCTTCCTGCGGATGAGTCAGTTTCACATCGGTGGACATGATTTCGGAAACCTTCGTCTCGCGCGACCGTTTTCCCTTGAGCACGACCTTTCGCGTGTAGTCACGTTCCGAAAACATTCCGACTAATTTACCTCCCTGCATCACGAGCAGAGCGCCTACGTTTTTCTGGTCGAGCAGCTCGATCGCTTCAAAAACGGTCTGGTCCGGCGAGACGGAAAAGATCTCGCCGGTCTTTTGGCCCAAGATGGCCCCAATGTTTCCGCTTACATCCATGAACGGACAAATCAATGCGACAATGTCACCATACCTTAGAGCCGCCGCCGGTTTGCATGCAAGGAAACTCAAGCGGTTATTTCTTTCAGGATCGTGGTTGCCTCCTCCGCCGAGCTACGGCGTGCCATGGGAGCGCCCGATCCACCTGCGGCCACCCCACTCTCTCGCTTCGACGGATCGAGCGAGGCGACGTCAGCCTCTGCAACGATCTTGCTGTGTATTGGCGGATCCGCGAAATCGTGCTCGGAGAGCCCGGGTCCCCTCTTGCGCGCTCCGCAGGCGCTCAAGGTGAGCGACTATTTCTGCACGAACTTTTGTTCGATAAGGCGATGCAAATACTCGGAAATGGCTGGGCGCTCGAGTCGGCGAATGACTTCGTTCAAAAATCCAGTGACAACGAGACGGCGGGCCACGGCCGGAGAAATTCCACGGCTGCGCAGGTAAAACATTTCATCCTTATCGATCTGCCCGGTAGTGGCGCCGTGCGTGCACTTCACGTTATCCGCCAAAATTTCGAGGCCGGGCATGGAATCGGCCTCCGCCTCGTCGCTGAGCAAGAGGTTGCGCACCTTCTGATAGGCATCGGTAAAATGAGCGTGCGGTTCCACCCGGATGAGGCCGCCGAAAATACAACGGGAGCGATCGTCCAGTGCGTTCTTGTAAAGCAAATCACTGGTCGTGTGCGGGGAAGTGTGGTCCTGCAGGGTCCGCGCATCAAACTCCTGGTCACCGGTGGCGATGGCCACAGCAAGCAAGTCACTGCGAGCCCCTTCCGCGGTAAGGCGGCTGAGACTTTCAAACCTTGAGTAATTGGCACCGAGATGAACGTTCAAACTCAAGGCCGAAGCCTCGTGATCAACCAGCGTGGTGTTCATCTGGAGGGCGCGGACGTGTTTGCCCCAGTTTTGCGCGCAGACGTAGGTAACCTGGGCGCCGGGCCCGGCGTTCAGGTCATTGACACCACAGGCGAACCCGGGCGCGGTCGCACTGAGCGAGCCGAAATGTTCGATCACGGTCACCTTGGAAAGCTCATCGGTCACGAGAAGCAGGTGCGGGAAGACAGCGGCATGATCGCCGCACAGCCAGTGAAAAATTTCGATCGGCTCTTCGATCTCCACTCCGCGCGGAACGAAGAGAAATGCTCCGGAAGTGACAAAGGCCTGGTGCAGGGCGGCAAACTTGGCCGAGCCCAAAGTGGCCGGCTGCGACATGAAATGTTTGCGGAACAAGGCGGGGTGCTCAACCAGGGCGCGCCCGAGCGGCTGCAAGATCACGCCCCGTTCCCGCAGCTTGTCCGGGAGGGCGGCGCTGTCGATCAGTTGGTCGTCGGCGAAGACGAGCCGAGCGGCAATTTTGTCGAGGGCTCGAGACCGCTCCAAAACTTCGGTGCGTTGCGCTTCGGTCAGGACGGAAGGCTGTCGGAAGGGAGCGAGGTCGAGACGGTCGACGCTGGAGAATCGCCAGGGTTGGTCCTTGCGCACGGGCATGCGCATTCCCTCAAACTGGCTCCAGGCGGCGCGCTGCTGCTCGCGAAACCAGTCCGGGAGACTCGAGCTTGCGACCGGGCCGGACAGGATGGACCGGGCCGAGGCGTTCGCTCCGGCTTCCGCTTCCGCGTCCAGGACTGCTGGCTGATTAGGCATGGTCAAGTGGAAACGCAAACGGCGGTCACTGGACCGCCGCTGCTGATTGTCGTTAGGGAAAAAAGTTAACCAACCGAGCCTTCCATCTCCAGCTCGATCAGGCGTTTCAGTTCAACGCTGTATTCCATGGGGAATTGGCGGACGAGGTCGTTGACGAATCCGTTGACGCTCAGGCTCATGGCCTGGGCTTCACTCAGTCCGCGTTGTTGCATGTAAAAGATCTGCTCGGCGCTGACCTGGCTGACGCTGGCCTCGTGTTGCACCGCGTTCCCGGTGCCCCGCACGGTGATGGCCGGATAGGTATCGGTGCGGCTGCTCGAGTTAATAAGAAGGGCGTCGCACTCGGTGTTGTTTTTGCAATTCTTGAGGTGCTTTGGCACCTGGACGAGTCCGCGGTAACTGGACCGGCCCGTGCCGATGGAGATAGACTTGGAGATGATGTTGCTGGTCGTCTCATCGGCCGCATGGATCATCTTGGCGCCGGTGTCCTGGTGCTGACCATCGTTGGCCAGCGCGATGGATAAGACTTCGCCGCGGGCTTTGCGGCCTTTCATGATGACGCTCGGATACTTCATGGTGAGGCGCGAACCGATATTGCAATCGATCCACTTGATCTCGGCGTCCTCGTGGGCGAGGCCGCGTTTAGTCACGAGATTGAAAACGTTGGCCGACCAGTTTTGCACGGTGATGTATTGGATCTTGGCCCCCTTCATGGCGACGAGCTCGACCACCGCGCTGTGCAGGGTGGCCGTGTTGAACTTCGGCGCCGTGCAGCCCTCCATATAGGTCAGCTCGGCCCCTTCATCCACGATAATGAGAGTCCGCTCGAACTGCCCGAAATTTTCGGCATTGATGCGGAAGTAAGCCTGCAGCGGATGCTTCACCTTGACCCCCGGCGGCACATAAATAAATGAACCCCCGCTGAAGACGGCGGAATTCAAAGCGCTAAACTTGTTGTCGCCCGTCGGGATTATTTTCCCGAACCATTTCCGGAAAATTTCCGGATGATTCTTCAAACCTTCGGTGGAGCCGACAAAGATGACGCCCTGTTCGCCCACCGCTTTCTTGATGTTGGAATAAACGGCCTCGCTATCGAATTGCGCTTCAACTCCGGCGAGAAACTTGCGTTCCTGTTCCGGAATCCCGAGCCGTTCGAAGGTGCGTTTGACGTCGTCGGGAACGTCGTCCCAGCTGCGCTTGGTCGCGGTTCCCGTCGACAGGTAATAACGGATCTTATCGAAATGAATCGCTTCCAGGTCCTTGCTGGCCCAGTGCGTCGGCATGGGCTTCTCCAGAAAAGTCTTGAGCCCGCGCAGACGAAACTCGCGCACCCAGTCCGGGTCTTCTTTCACGTCAGAGATGTAGTGGATGGTCTTCTCGGTCAGGCCGGTGCCGGCATCGCGCACGTGCACTTCGGGATAGGCGAAGTCGCCAATATTCCGGTTGATGTCGACGGCTGAAGTTTCTTTTTCCATGCTGTTTACCTGGCCATAACGGCTTCTTCTTCGCGGGCCCAATCGTAACCACGCTCCTCCAATTCGAGCGCAAGTTCCTTACGACCGCTGCGCACGACTCGTCCCGCCACCATGACATGCACGTGATCGGGCACGATGTAATTCAGAAGGCGCTGGTAATGCGTGATTAAAAGGATTCCGAGATTTGGGCCGCGCAAAGAATCGACGCCGTGCGAGACGGTTTTGAGCGCGTCGATATCGAGACCGCTGTCCGTCTCATCCAGGACCGCGTATTTCGGGTCGAGCATGGCCATTTGCAGGATCTCGTTGCGCTTTTTCTCCCCGCCGGAGAATCCTTCGTTGACCGAGCGTGAAGTGAAGGATCGATCCATGCCGAGCAACTCCATCTTCTCGTAAAGCCGCGCGTAATAATCGGTGGCCTCCAGTTCTTCCCCCTCGGGCATCCTGGCCTGCACAGCCGCGCGCAGAAAATTGGCGATCGTCACGCCGGGAATTTCGCTTGGATATTGGAAGGCCAGAAAAAGGCCACGGCGCGCCCGTTCGTCCGGCTCGAGCGCCAGAACATCCTCGCCGTCCATGAAAACCTTGCCCTGAGTCACCTCGTAGTCGGGATGACCCGCCAGCACCTTGGCGAGGGTACTTTTGCCAGAACCGTTCGGGCCCATGATGGCATGTACCTCTCCCCGGGGGACGTGCAGGGTGAACCCGCGGACAATTTCCTTGCCGGCGATACTGACGTGCAGGTTCTCGACGCTCAATTCATTCATAGTACTGGCAACCAAAAAGATAGACCGTTTCCGGCCATTTTGCGAATCGGGATTTGCAATAGTACCAACCCTCGGAACGTGCTGCAGCGGAGGGTCCTGCGTCGAATTGACCCAGAGACCAGAGGTTTCCGACCTGGGAATGCTGTTCGGCATCGCGGATGCTTTAAGGGAGGTGCGACCGATCCCCGGCGGCAACCCCTAAGGTGCCATCCGCTGAACGGATCAAGCATGACATGAACGACCCCATTGACCCGGAATCACCCGCATCGGACAACGTGTGCAATGCGACGAGTGAGTTGAACAATCTGTTGCATATTATCTCGACGACGAGCGCCCTGATGGAAAAAGCGGGGGCTACGGCCGACGAAACGGAAAGGTACCTGGCCGCCTTGCGGACCAGCATCGACCGGGCGGAAAAAGTGGCCGCGGAGCTGGCCGTGAATGCCGGAGGAACCCGGGACAAGACAGCCGTTCGCTCCGACCTGACCGGCCTGGGACACGGGTCGTCTGCCCAATCGGGCCCGAAGAAGCCATCGATCCTGTTGGTGGATGACGAACAAATGGCGCTGACGCTGGTCAAACGGGTGTTGAACGATGCCGGGTTCGAGGTCACGACCGCGCAATCCGGCTTCGAATGCCTGGACGCGTTCCGGCGCCAGCCGCATGCTTTCGACATGGTTTTGCTGGACCTGACCATGCCGTTCATGGACGGGGAGGAAACCTTCAACCGCCTGCGCGAAATTCGCGCGGATGTGACAGTGGTGCTGTGCACGGGGTTCATTCAACAGGAGCGGTTGGATCGCTTGATGACCTCCGGGATGGCAGCCTTCATGAGGAAGCCGATTGCCCCGGACGACATCATCGCCTTTGTCCGCTCGACCCTGGCGAGCTTGAGATACTCGGGTGGCCAGGCTCCTCACAGAGTTCCGGTCGCGATTTGATTTGAGCGCCTGGCGGCGCTTTGTCTGGCCGTTTTTGGGGGCGTGTCTGCATTTGCAAATTGCGAATTGCGATTTGCCACTTTAACTGTGTCCTGGCCGTCTCTTAGGTCGGCGTCGCGTGGCAGTTGCGATACCCCGTGGTGTAACGGTAACACAGCGCCCTTTGGAGGCGTTATTCATGGTTCAAATCCATGCGGGGTAGCCAATCTCAAAGGTCTTCGGCCTGACCCGGCCAAACGAGTTGGGTAGAGCCAAAGCTTTTTCAGAGACCGCTAACT